>NZ_JBYSXG010000057.1:0-30041 GCF_058782005.1 Sphingomonas sp. FW306-1B-B10E | reverse complement strand
CCCTTACCCCTCCCCTGAAGGGGAGGGGCTGAAGCTTTACTCCGGCGTGGGCGTGCGCGATCGCCCGACCTTCTTCATGCCGCCGCCGCAAGCCCGCGCCGAACCCGCCCACGCCCCGGTCCCGCAGACGGTCGACCACCCGCTCGGCGTCGCGCGCGGACAGGTCGCCAAGACCTATATCGTCGCAGAGGCGGAGGACGGGCTCGTCCTCGTCGACCAGCACGCCGCGCATGAGCGCCTCGTTCTCGAGCGCATGCGCCGCGCGATGCAGGGCGGCGGCGTCGCCAGCCAGGCACTGCTCCTTCCCGAAGTCGTCGAACTGGACGAGCCCGGCTGCGACCGGCTCGAGGCGCGGATCGAAGAGCTCGGCCAGTTCGGGCTCGAGCTCGAGCGCTTCGGCCCCCGTGCGATCCTCGTCCGCGCGACCCCCGCGGCGCTGGGGCAGGGCGACGTCCACGGCCTCGTCACCGATCTCGCCGACGAGCTCGCCAGCTTCGACGAGGCGCTGTCACTCAGGGAGCGTCTCGACCATGTCGCCGCGACCATGGCCTGCCACGGCTCGGTCCGCGCCGGGCGGATCCTCTCGGTCGCCGAGATGAACGCGCTGCTCCGCGAGATGGAAGTCACCCCGCATTCCGGCCAGTGCAATCACGGCCGCCCCACTTGGGTGAAGCTCGCGCACGGCGACATCGAGAAATTGTTCGGGCGGAAGTGATGCGAAATCCTCCCCCGGACTGACGGGGGAGGGAGTGGAGGATCACCGACGAGACGTCGTTGCGATTGGCAGCAAGCGGGTACCGCTTTGCCATATCGCCTCAGCTCCTGCGAAATTTCGTGCTGCTAAATCGGTTGCTGATCAGCAAAAAGTCCCGAGGGGCTGCCGTGTGCAAATTCTGCCGTCCCCTGTCGCGAATGCAATTATTTTGTCGGCATCCGGCCCGTAACGCCGGACTGTCAGGATATTGCTCGGCGCACAACCGAAAGCATTCCTGCAAATCATTTTCCGTGGTTTGAGCTTGTGCCGGGGTGCTTGCGGCCACGATCGACGCAGTTAACGCAAAGAGTATTGCCGATTTCATTCGCTCTCTCCTTTGCCGCGGTCCGAATAACCGCGTCGGCAAAGGTAAAATCTTGCAAGACCCCGTCAACTGGAATCTGCGCTGAACAGAATTCCCGCCAGTTGGGCAATATCTCGTCTCGGCAGAGGCGAGAGCGGGACGTATCGGGCACCGCGATTGGCCGAAATGTTGACCTTATCGCTGCGCTATTCCGCGCATCGGCGCTCCATCCGGCAATATTGGCGCGCCGTCCCTAGTCCCACTCAAATCGACCACGCAGACATGGCCGTAGCGCCGATGCGCGCCGCAGCCGATCCCGGCGAAGCGGTAGCGGTCCTGGAAGAGCAGGGCGCGGTGGCCGCGGCCCGGCACGCCGTCGTCGACGATCAACTGGCGGACCACGGCATCGGCGTCCGCCATGCCATACGAGATGCTCTCGCCCACATAGATGTCGCCGCCGCGCCGCCGGACGCGCTCTCCCGGCCCGGCGCCGTCGCGCGATCGGTGCCCGGTGTCGCCGGCCTCGCCTTGGTCCTCGGCATGATCCTGTGCCGCCAGCGCGAGCAGTTCGCCGCGACCGAGCGGCGGCAGCGGCACCTGGCGCTCGAGAAAGGCGATCGCCTCGTCGACCGCCGATACGCCCTCGCGGGTGTAGACGCCGTTGCGGTCGCCAGGGAGAAACAGGATGTCGCCATCGAAATGGCGGCGATAGCGGCGCAGCTCCTCGGCATAGTCGCGCGGGTGCTGCCGGGCCTCGTTGATCCGCTCGAGCACCTGCGCTTCGATCGACCGTGCCCGCGGCGTTGAATCCGCGGCGAGCGCCGGCAGGGCGGCGCCGGCGGCAAGCGCCGCTGCGGCAAGATATGCGATACGCATGCGACACTCCCCGATCGCCGGCACGCGCGCCGCATGCCGCCGGTCATCATGGGTCTATCCTAAGTCGCGGACGATCTCTTGGGGAACTCCGGGGTTAACCGGAACGGGCCGTGTCCGACCGGCCTAGTGGTGCCTTGCCGGGCAAAGGACAGGGGAGACCCATCGCGGCGATCGCCGGCCCAGCCCAAATGAACGCCATACGAATATCACGTTCAATTTGCTGCAACCATGTTCGCCACGGCTCGTTTTGATCTCGAATAGTCTCACAAGGCTAAGTCCGATGAACAAGATGCTTCCATTAGTCCTCGCCTTGATCCCGCTAGCCGCGATGATCGGCGCCTGCGTTTCGTGCCCGTAACAGTGCGCGGATAAAAGCCCCCGAACCCCCACTTCGGCTCGTCGCACCTTGTGCGGCGAGCTTTTTCTTTGACTATTACTGTCTCGACAAAGAAAAAGGCCGCCCCGGATAATCCGGGACGGCCCATTTTCCTGACGAAAGCGAAGGCTCAGCCCTCAGCATTCTCGCCTTCGACGGGTGCCGACTGCACTTCGGCGGTCGCGCCCGGCTCGGCGTTGGGATCGTAATCCTCGATGAAGCCGGCCTCGTCGCGCTCGAACATCGACGCCATGACGTCGACGCCCTGCGACTGCATCTCGGCCTCTTCGGGCGAACGGGCGACGTTGACCTTGACGGTCACCGACACCTCGGGGTGCAGCGCGACCTTGACCTCGTATACGCCGATCGACTTGATCGGACGGTCGAGCACGACCTGGCTCTTGGTCACCTTGTGGCCGTCGGCGGTGATCGCCTCGACCAGGTCGCGCACCGCGACCGAACCGTAGAGCTGGCCGGTGTTCGACGCCTGGCGGATCAGCGTGACCGACACGTCGTTGAAATTGCCGGCTTCCTTCTCGGCGTCGCTGCGACGCGAGGCGTTCTCGGCCTCGATGCGCGCGCGATTGGCCTCGAAGACCTTGCGGTTGGCTGCGTTCGAACGCAGCGCCTTCTTGTTGGGGAGAAGGAAGTTGCGGGCGAACCCGTCCTTGACCTTCACCACGTCGCCGATGGCGCCGAGCTTCTCGACGCGTTCAAGCAGGATGACTTCCATGTGCTCTGCTCCTTACTTGACGATGTAGGGCAGCAGGCCCAGGTGACGCGCGCGCTTGATGGCCTGGGCCAGCTCGCGCTGCTTCTTCGCGCTCACCGAGGTGATGCGCGAGGGGACGATCTTGCCGCGCTCGGACACGAAGCCCTGGAGCAGACGGACATCCTTATAGTCGATCCGGGGCGCGTCCTTCGCGGAGAAGGGGCAGCTCTTGCGGCGACGGAAAAATGGGCGTGCCATGATCTATATGCTCCTTATTCGCCGCCGAAACCGGTGTTGCCGGCCTCGTCGCGGTCACGACGGCCGCGGCCGCGCTCGCGATCCTGACCCTTGCGCATCATCACGGTCGGACCCTGCTCCAGCTCGTCGACCTTGACGGTCATGTAGCGGATCACGTCTTCGTTGATCTGCGTCTGGCGCTCGAGCTCGGCGACGACACCGGCGGGGGCGTCGATCTCGAGCATCACGTAATGCGCCTTGCGGTTCTTGGCGATGCGATAGGCGAGCGAACGAAGGCCCCAGGTCTCGGTCTTGACGACCTTGCCCTGATTGTCCTCGACGATCTTGGTGGCGGCTTCCGCCAGTGCGTCCACTTGCGCCTGTGCCAGATCCTGGCGCGCAAGGAACACGTGCTCGTAAAGAGCCATGTGTTTCTTCTCACTGTTGGCCGATCGCTGACGCGCACCCCATGTGCGGCGCCCCTCCGGCTGTCGTCTCAAAGCAGGCGGGGCGGAGACGCGTCTCCACCCGGCTGGCGCGGCCTATGCGGGCAAAGCGAAGGAAATGCAAGCGGTAAGGTGCCTCGACCGCGCTCCTGCGTAAGCAGAAGCGGGGGCTCAGATTTTGTCCGCCGTCTGCCGCACGAAGCAATCGATCCCGCCGCTCTGCGCCCGCGCACAAAGCCCCTCGGTCTCCTCGCGCTGCGCGGGGAGGCTCTGCAGCCGGTGCAGCGCGCCGTCGCGGCGGACCACCACCGGCATGCCGACCGAGACCAGCTGCGCACGCTGGCGTTCGGCGGCATCGGCATTGCTGAACGCGCCGAACTGCGCCTGCCAGGTCTCGCCGGGCGGCAGCTCCGCCGCAATCTGTTCCCCCGTCGCGATCGCGCGCTGCTGCGCACGGGCGCGCCGCTGCTCCTCGATCAGCGCGCCGAGCGTGATCGTCGCCGGACGGTCGACAATCTGGGGCAGCGATGCCGCGTCGGATGCGACGACGGGGACCGGGGCGGACTGCTGCCGCGATGCCTGTGCGATGCCGAGGACCGGGACTCCGCCGGCGACGAGCAGAAAGGCGGGGACGGCAAGCAGCCAGGCGCGCCGCGGGCGCTCGCGAAGGACGATCGGAAAAGGAGAATCGGTGTGGGTCACGCGCGGCTCGTTACGGTTAATGACCGTTAACGCGCGAGCGCGGGATCGTTCCGCTCCAGTCCCGAAAAGAGACGTGAAAACGGCGGAGCCCGAAGGCCCCGCCGTCTTTGTGCCGATGACCGGCGCTTAGCGGATCATGTTGGCGAACACCGCCCCGATGATCCCGCTGGTGATCGCGACCAGCACCGCGTCGTTGCCCGACTGGACGTAGCGATAGCCGCGCGGGGGTGCCCGAAGCCCGCGATACTGGCGATAGTCGATCTGCCGGTAGTTGCGGGCATAGCGGCTGTCGAATCGCTGGCCGCGCTGCCAGCTACGATACTGATAGCCGCCATTCTGGTAGCCATAACCGCGATGGTCGTCGCGCTGAACCTGATAGCGGGGGGCATCATAGCCGCGATGCTGCTGCGGCGCGGCGGCCATCGCCGGGGTAGCGGCGATCGAAGCGGCGACCAGACCGAGAATGAACTTCTTCATGACCAACTCCTCTTGTTCGCGCCGTGCTTGGCGTTGATCCCTATCTAGGAGCCGGTTGTCGCAGCCCTGTCCCGGCGGCACGGCGAAATGGTCACCATTTGTCGCAGTGGCGAAAGCGCCGTTCATCTTCTCCCTCCCTCTTTGGACTCGCGGGGGAGGGCTCGCTCAGTGCAATCTCCAAGGCAGAAGAAATCGAGTTCGCGCAGAGGCGCAGAGGACGCAGAGAAGAAGGCAGCAGTCCGAGTCAGGCTTCGCCGCTTAGCGGCCGCAAACACAAGAGGGGAGTTCCAGCCGCTGCGCGGCATCCTACCCCCTCTGCGTCCTCTGCGCCTCTGCGCGAACCACCTTCTTTTCTTCGCGCCTTCGCATGAACCCTTCTTTCAACGCCGCGCCCGCGCACTTGCCCCGCCCCCGCAACGGTTCTAACCCGCGCCGCCTGAACTAGGAGAGGCATATGCGCGCATTCATCTTCCCCGGGCAGGGGAGCCAGGCCGTCGGCATGGGCACCGCGCTCGCCGCCGCGAGCCCGCATGCGCGCGAGGTCTTCCAGGAAGTCGACGAGGCGCTCGGCCAGAAGCTTTCGAAGATCATGGCCGAAGGCCCGGAGGACCAGCTGACCCTCACCGCCAATGCCCAGCCGGCGATCATGGCGAATGCCATCGCGGTGCTGCGGGTCCTGGAGAAGGACGGCGGCGTGCGCCTCGCGGACAAGGCCGATTTCGTCGCCGGTCACAGCCTCGGCGAGTACAGCGCACTCTGCGCCGCGGAGGCGTTCGACCTCGCCACCACCGCACGGCTGCTGCGCCAGCGCGGCGACGCGATGCAGGCGGCGGTGCCGGTCGGCGTCGGCGCAATGGCGGCGCTGCTCGGCGCCGATCTCGCCAAGGCGCAGGCGATCGCCGACGCCGCGGCGCAGGGGCAGGTCTGTACCGTCGCCAATGACAACGATCCCACGCAGGTCGTCATCTCGGGCCACCGCGACGCGATCGAGCGCGCGCTGCCCCTCGCCAAGGAGATGGGCGCCAAGCGCGCGGTGCTGTTGCCGGTCTCGGCGCCGTTCCACTGCCCGCTGATGCAGCCCGCCGCCGACGTGATGGAAGCCGCGCTCGCCGCGGTCGCGATTCAGTCGCCGCTCGTGCCGGTCTACGCCAACGTCACCGCCGCGCCGGTCGCCGATCCCGCCACGATCCGCACCTTGCTGGTCGAGCAGGTCACCGGAATGGTCCGCTGGCGCGAGTCGGTGCTGGCGATGCAGGCGGCGGGGGTGACCGAGTTCGTCGAATTCGGCGGCAAGGTCCTCGCTAGCATGGTCAAACGCATCGCCCCCGACGCCACCGTCACCAGCCTGGTCACGATGGACGACATCGAAGCGCTGGCGAAAACGCTGTAGGAAGAAGATAAGAGGTTCGCGCAGAGGCGCGGAGGCGCAGAGGCAGGTTGCGGGATATCGATCGGATCAGCGGTGACGTGGTAGATGTTGCGATGCGGCTGCATCGCGACCTTGGTCCCGGCCTGCTTGAAAGCGTCTATGAGATGATCCTCGCCGCTCGACTTGTTCAGATGGGTTATGAAGTCGCGCGCCAGCGCGCGATCGACGTCGAATTCGAGGGGCTTCGTTTCGAAGCGGCATTTCGGATCGACCTGCTTGTAGACGAGCGATTGCTCGTCGAGATTAAATCAGTCGACAGGTTGGCAGGCGTGCACGCAAAGCAATTGCTGACATATCTGCGGCTTACTGGGCAGCCCGTAGGGCTGCTTATCAACTTCGGCGGCGAGACGCTCAAAGAGGGCATCCGGCGGCTGGTCAACAATCATACCTCCTCCGCGCCTCCGCGCCTCCGCGCGAACCTCTAACTTCTTCTTACTCTTTGGAGACCTCAATGTTCGACCTCACAGGCATGACCGCCCTCGTTACCGGCGCTTCGGGCGGGATCGGTTCGGCGATTGCCAAGGGCCTCGCCGCGCAGGGCGCACGCCTGGCCGTTTCGGGCTCGAACGCGGACAAGCTCGAGGCCTTTCGTGCCGAGCTCGGCGGCGAGCATGTCGCGCTTCCCGCCAACCTCTCCAACGCGGCACAAGTCGACGCGCTCGTGCCGCAGGCGGTCGAGGCGCTCGGCAAGCTCGACATCCTCGTCAACAATGCCGGCGTCACGCGCGACAATCTCGCGATGCGGATGAAGGACGAGGAATGGGACACGGTGATCCGCGTCAACCTCGAGGCCGCGTTCCGGCTGATGCGCGCCGCCGCCAAACCGATGATGAAGGCCCGCTTCGGCCGGATGATCTCGATCACCTCGGTCGTGGGCGCAACGGGCAACCCGGGCCAGGCCAATTACGCCGCGTCGAAGGCTGGGCTCGTCGGCATGTCCAAGGCGCTCGCGCAGGAGCTCGCCAGCCGCAATATCACGGTAAACTGCGTCGCCCCCGGCTTCATCCGCTCGGCGATGACCGATGTCCTGCCCGAGGCGCAGAAGACCGCCTTGCTCACCCGCATTCCTGCCGGCGATCTCGGCACCGGCGAGGATATCGGCGCCGCGGTCGTGTATCTCGCCAGCAAGGAAGCGGGCTACGTCACCGGCCAGACGCTGCACGTCAATGGCGGGATGGCGATGCTTTGAGCATGCGCATTCTCGCATTCGCCCTGCTGCTTTTCGCCGCGCCCGCTCATGCCGCCGATCTCGCGACGATCGACTGCGTCGCGGGCAAGGTCGGCAAGGAAACCGTGGCGAAGCTGCATGCTGATGTCGCGCGCAACCTGGCCGAGAGCGGCAAGCGGCCGAGTTACGATCCCGCGGTCGGCGGCGGTATCGCCAGCGGCGCGGCGGCGTGCGGTCTCGAACATAATTGGTCCGAAGCGGCGATTAAGGCGGTGCGGATCTACACCCTGGCTAAGCTCGGCCTACCGGTCGCCCAGCGCGTGCTTGGCGAGCGCGGATTCGACGCGGCCGAACTCGAGGATCGCTTCCAGGCGCTGCCCGAGGAGACTCGGAATCGCCCGCTGACACCGGCCGAGAGCCAGGACTTGGTCCGGGCCTCGGTGACGGACGAGGCGAAGCAGACGCGCGAGAATGCCGAGCTGCTCGCCGAATATTTCGCCTTCCTCAGCACCACCCAATATGCGAGCTTCGATTTTTCGCAGGCGTGAAGCTTGCGCCGCGGGGGCGTGACCCCTTGCAACCGCACCGACGGCATTCTAGGTGCGTTCACACGGAATTCAGAGCCCCAGACAAAGGAAAACAGGGACTATGGCCAACCAGGAAGAGATCACCCAGCGCGTTGCCGCGCTCGTCGTCGACCATCTGGGCGTCGATGCCGGCGAAGTGAAGCCCGAAGCGAGCTTCATCGACGATCTCGGTGCGGACAGCCTCGACATCGTCGAGCTGGTCATGGCGTTCGAGGAAGAATTCGGCGTCGAGATCCCCGACGACGCGGCCGAGAAGATCACCACGGTCGGCGACGCGGTCTCGTACATCAGCGAGCATCAGGAAGGCTGATCGCCTTCCGGCGACCTGCCCGGATGGGCCGGCACTGCCATATAGCGGCTTCCCGTCCGGGCTCGAAAGAGAGGGCGGGGAGCCGTTTCGTTTTCGTAACGAGTTTTTATGCGTTCGGCCCTTTTGTGGGCAATGATCGCCACGTTTGACGGAGAGAACGCCATGCGCCGCGTAGTCGTAACCGGCCTTGGGCTCGTCACCCCGCTGGGTGCCGATGTCGAGACGGCCTGGAAGAACATCATCGCCGCCAAGTCGGGCGCGGCGACGATCACGCGCTTCGACGCGACCGATTTCCACAGCAATTACGCGTGCGAAGTCAAGGCGGCCGACCATGAATATGGCTTCGATCCCAACAAGCGCGTCGATCACAAGGTCCAGCGCCAGGTCGATCCGTTCATCGTCTACGGCATCGACGCCGCCGGCCAGGCGATCGAGGATGCCGGGCTGCTCGACATGGACGAGGCGACCCGCTTCCGTGCCGGCTGCTCGATCGGTGCGGGCATTGGCGGGCTTCCGGGGATCGAGAGCGAATCGCTCGTCCTCGCCGAAAAGGGCCCCAAGCGCGTCTCGCCGCACTTCGTCCATGGCCGCCTGATCAACCTGATCTCGGGCCAGGTCTCGATCAAATACGGGCTGATGGGCCCGAATCACGCGGTGGTCACCGCCTGCTCGACCGGCGCGCACTCGATCGGCGACGCCGCGCGGATGATCGCGATGGACGATGCCGACATCATGCTCGCCGGCGGCGCCGAGGGCGCGGTCTGCCCGATCGGTATCGCCGGCTTCGGCCAGGCGCGCGCGCTCTCGACCAGCTTCCGCGACGATCCGACCAAGGCCAGCCGCCCCTGGGACCAGGACCGCGACGGCTTCGTGATGGGCGAGGGCGCTGGCGTGGTGGTGCTCGAGGAATATGAGCACGCCAAGAAGCGCGGCGCCAAGATCTACGCCGAAGTGATCGGCTACGGCCTGTCGGGCGACGCCTATCACGTGACCGCGCCGCATCCCGAGGGCTCGGGCGCATTCCGCTCGATGCAGATGGCGATGAAGAAGTCGGGCCTCGATTTCGCCGACATCGATTACATCAACGCCCACGGCACTTCGACCCCGCTCGGCGACGAGCTCGAGCTCGGTGCGGTTCGGAAACTGTTCGGCAACGACATCGGCTCGCTGTCGATGAGCTCGACCAAGTCGGCGATCGGGCATCTGCTCGGCGGTGCCGGCGCGGTCGAATCGATCTTCTGCATCCTCGCGATGCGCGACCAGGTCGCCCCGCCGACGCTCAACCTCGACAATCCGAGCGAGAATTGCGCCGGCGTCGACCTCGTCCCGCACGTGGCCAAGGAGCGCAAGATCAAGGCGGTGCTCAACAACAGCTTCGGCTTTGGCGGCACCAACGCCAGCCTGGTGATGAAGGCTGTCTGACCCCGTGCCTCCGCGGCGTCCGCGGAGGGCGGGCGGCTGTGCGATCCTCGCCGTGCTGCTCCTCGTGGCGGCGGCGGGGTTCGGCGTGCTGCAATTATGGGCCGGCAGCGGCCCGTCGCGCGCGAACATGACCGTGCTGATTCCCGAAGGCGCGAGCCTCAGTCGCGCGGCGGAAGAATTGGAGAAAGCCGGCGCGATCCGCTCGGCGCGGCAGTTCGTTTTGCTCTCCAAAGTCTTTGGCGGCGGCGCGCCGATCAAGGCGGGCGAATATCGTCTGCTGGCGGGCGAGAGCCCGTCGGACATCCTGCGCGATCTGCAGGGCGGCAAGACGCTCCAGCGCAAGATCACGGTCGCCGAGGGCGTTCCTTCGATCCTCGTCTATGAAGCGCTGATGAAGGCGGACGGGCTGACCGGCAAGGTCGCGGTGCCGGTCGAGGGCAGCGTGCTCCCCGACACCTACGCCTTCAATCGCGGCGAGGCGCGGGGCGCGGTGCTGGCGCGGATGCAGAAGGCGATGACCGATTATCTCGCTTCGGCCTGGGCGCGCCGCAAGACGGGGATCGCGGTCTCGACTCCGGCGCAGGCGGTTACGCTCGCCTCAATCGTCGAAAAGGAAACCGGCAAGCCCGAGGAGCGCCGGATGGTCGCCGCGGTCTATTCGAACCGGCTGCGGCAGGGGATGATGCTCCAGGCCGATCCGACGATCATCTATCCGATCACCAAGGGCAAGCCGCTGGGGCGCCGCATCCTCCAGTCCGAGCTCCACGCGGTGAACCAGTACAACACCTACGCGATGACCGGGCTGCCGGTCGGGCCGATCGCCAATCCGGGACGTGAATCGATCGATGCTGTGCTCGATCCGGCGCAGTCGACCGCGTTGTATTTCGTTGCGAAGGGCGATGGCGGGCATGTCTTCGCGGACACGCTCGAACAGCACAACGCCAATGTGCAGAAATGGTATGCACTGCGGCGCGCGCGCGGCGAAATGTGATGGAATGTCCCTCTCCCCTTGTGGGAGAGGGAGGGAGCCGATGAAATCGGCGGAAGGGTGAGGGGGAGCCGTAGCAGGCGACGTCCCCCTCATCCTTCCCACTCGATTTCATCGAGCGGGCCCCTTCCTTCTCCCACAAGGGGAGAAGGAGCTTAGCTCAAGCTAGTTGGTTTATATGAACTAAGCGCCAGTAGCTTTCTTCGTGATTTCCGCCGCTTCCCGCGCGAGAATCTCCACCTGCTCCGCGCTGGCGCCCTTGGGTGTCACCCAGCTTCCGCCGACGCAGAGCACCGGATCGAAGGCCAGCCAGTCGGGCGCGGTCGCCAGGCTCACGCCGCCGGTCGGGCAGAATTTCGCCTGATAGAAAGGCGCCGCGAGCGCCTTGAGCGCCTTCAAGCCGCCCGAGGTTTCGGCGGGGAAGAACTTGAAGTGCGTCAGCCCGAGGTCTAGCCCGCGCATGATGTCGCCGGCATTGGCGACGCCCGGCAGAAACGGCACGCCGCTCGCGATAATCGGCTCGCCCAGCCGCTCGGTCAGCCCGGGCGAGACGATGAACTCGACGTCCGCATCCATGACCTGCTTGAACTGCTCGGTATTCACCACCGTGCCCGCGCCGACGATCGCGCCCTCGACCTTCTTCATCTCGGCGATCGCCTCGATCGCGGCGCCGGTGCGCAACGTCACTTCGAGCACGCGCAGCCCGCCCTTGACCAAAGCCTCGGCGAGCGGCTGCGCCTGCGCGGCGTCGTCGACCACCAGCACCGGGATCACCGGGGCGGTGCGCATGATTTCGGCAATCGTCGTGGTCACAATGCGTGCTCCTGGGCAAAGGCCGCGGCGGCGCCGTACAGGCCCGGCTGCGGATGCGTGATCAGCTTGACGGGTATCGACGCCATCAGGTTCCGGAACCGGCCCTTGGCAACGAAGCGCTCGCCGAAGCCCGATTGCAGCAAATGGTCCTTGAGGCGCAACCCCAGACCGCCGGCGATCACCACCCCGGTCGGCCCGTGGGTCAAGGCAAGGTCGCCGGCGACCGCGCCGAGGCTCAGGCAGAAGCGGTCGAGCGCGGCGACGGCAAGGCTGTCCTGCCCCTCGAACGCCAAGGACCAGATCTTCTTGTCGTCGAGCCGCGCCACCGGGCGCTTCTCGAGCTCGGCCAGCGTCTCGTAGATCGCGACGATCGCAGGTCCGGCGACGATCCGCTCTGTCGACACGCGGTTATATTCGCGCCGCAGCCGCTTGACGAAGGCGTCCTCGATCGGATCGAGCGGCGCGAAATCGACATGCCCGCCTTCGGTCGCGATGATGTCGTAGCCGCCCTTGTGGCGAAACACCTGCGCGACGCCGAGCCCGGTGCCGGGACCGCAGACCGTGATGGACCCGCGCCCGGGCAGCGAAATGTCGGGCCCGCACAGATGAAGGAAGTCGCCGTCGCCGAGTTGCGCGACGGCATGGCCGATCGCCGCGAAATCGTTGACCATCGTCCAGGTGTCGGCACCGAGCCGCTCGGGGATCAGCGCCGGACGAATGATCCAGGGATTGTTGGTGAGCTTGATCACTTCGCCGCCGACAGGGGAGGCGACCGCAATCGCCGCTGCCTTGGGCAGGTCCCGCCCGAGCGTCTCGCCGAACGCCTGCCAGGCAAGCTGGAGGCTCGGATGCTCGGCGACCTTCTGGGTCATCGGCTCCGCCATCGAGACGACGCGGCCCTCTGCCACTTCCGCTATGGCAAAGCGGGCATGCGTGCCCCCGATATCGACCGCGACGACTTCCATGCCTTCTCCTGAACCTTTCGGTGCCCGCCGCCTGTCAACGTTGGCATACGGTGCGGCGCCCTTCTCTCCGCTGGACGCCGAGATGTAAAGCGTGGCTAGAGTCCGGCCTCCGCAAGGATCGCCGACGCACCCAGCTCGGCCTCGTCGGCGTAGCGCCGCATCATCGCGAAAAGCTCGCGCCCGGTCCCCTCGGCAGGGGCGGGTGCGGCCGCATGCTCGCGCGCGTCCCACTCCGTCGGGTCGACCAGCGCCTCCAGCGTGCCCGTCTCGGCATCGAGCCGGATCACGTCGCCGTCGCGCACCTTGCCGATCGGCCCGCCGCCCAGCGCCTCGGGAGAGAGATGGATCGCGCACGGCACCTTGCCCGACGCACCCGACATCCGTCCGTCGGTGACCAATGCGACGCGGAACCCGCGGTTCTGGAGCACGCCGAGCGGCGGAGTGAGCTTGTGGAGCTCGGGCATGCCATTCGCCTTGGGGCCCTGGAAGCGCACCACGACGACCACGTCGCGCTCGAGCTCGCCCGCCTTGAACGCCGCCTGGACCTCGGCCTGGTCCGAAAACACGCGTGCCGGCGCCTCGATGACCCAGCGGTCGCGCTCGACTGCGCTCACCTTGATGCAGGCGCGTCCGAGATTGCCCTTGAGGATGCGGAAGCCGCCTTCCGGCGAGAAGGGCGCGTCGACCGTGCGGACGATCGACTCGTCGTTGCTCTTCTCGGGATGATCATGCCAGCCGAGCATTTCGTCCTCGACCTGGGGCTTGCGGCCATAGGCCGCCATGCCGTCCTTCGCGACGGTCAGCGTGTCGCCGTGCATCAGCCCGCCCCTGAGCAGTTCGCGGATCACGAAGCTCGGTCCGCCGGCATCCTCGAAGCCGTTCACGTCGGCCGAGCCGTTGGGATAGACCCGCGTCAGCAGCGGCACGCTGCGCGAGAGCCGGTCGAAATCCTCCCAGTCGATGACGATCCCTGCCGAGCGCGCAAAGGCGGGGACATGGATCAGGTGATTGGTCGAGCCGCCGGTCGCGAGCAGGACGATCGCGGCGTTGACGATCGCCTTTTCGTCGACGACGTGGCCGATCGGGCGATAGTCGTTGCCGTTCCAGCCGATCTCGGCAAGGCGGTGCACCGCGGCGCGCGTCAGCTCCTGGCGCAGCTTGGTGCCGGGATTGGCGAAGGCGGCGCCGGGCATGTGGAGCCCCATCGCCTCCATCATCATCTGGTTCGAATTGGCGGTGCCGTAGAAGGTGCAGGTGCCGTGGCTGTGATAGGCGGCGATTTCCGAGGCGAGCAGTTCCTCGCGCGTCGCATTGCCTTCGGCATAGCGCTCGCGCACCGCCGCCTTCTCCTTGTTGGCCACCCCAGAGCGCATCGGACCACCGGGGATCATCACCATCGGCAAATGCCCGAAGCGGAGCGCGCCGAGCAGCAGCCCGGGCACGATCTTGTCGCAGATGCCGAGCAAGGCCGCGCCTTCGAAGACGCGGTGCGACAGCGCGATCCCAGTGGAGAGCGCGATCGTGTCGCGGCTGAACAGCGACAGCTCCATCCCGGCATAGCCCTGGGTGACGCCGTCGCACATCGCCGGGACGCCGCCGGCGACCTGCGCGGTGGCGCCTGCTTCGAGCGCCCAGACCTTCATCTGTTCGGGATAGCGGTAATAGACCGCGTGCGCCGACAGCATGTCGTTGTACGAGGTGACGATGCCGATGTTCATCCGGTTCGCCGGGGTCATCAGATCGCGCTGCTCGTGGGTGCCGGCATACGCATGGGCGAGATTGGCGCAGCCGAGCTTGGGCCGATCGGCACCGCTCTCGCGCTCGCGCTGGATCAGCTCGAGATAGGCGGTGCGGCGCGCCTTGGAGCGCTCGATCACGCGATCGGTGACCGCGGCGATTTCCGAATGAAGCTGGCTCATATGCTTATTCCGCTTGTACTAGCTGTTCCCCGGCGAAGGCCGGGGCCCAGTATCGGGCTGAATACAAAAAGCGCCCGAACCTCTCGAACGACAATGCAACTGGACCCCGGCCTGCGCCGGGGAACAGCTAATTCACGCCGCCCAGTGAATATCCACCGGCAGTTCGACATCAGCGAGGATGCGGCCGACCGGGTAGTTGGACGACGCACCCTGTTCGATCGCCGCCTCGAGCACGTCGCGCTTGCCCTGGCCGGTGACGGCGATCATCAGCGCGCGCGCCGACACGATCGCCGCCTTGCTGAGCGTAACACGCGCGACCGGCGCCTCGGGCGGTAGCGGATCGGGCATCACGCCCAGCGCACGGCGCTCCTTGGGCCCGTTCAGCGCCTCGTCGAAATCCGCGCCGGGGAAAATGGACGCGGCATGACCGTCGCCGCCGACGCCAAGCAGGCACAGGTCGAGCGGCCAGTGCAGATCCTGCAGGATGGCGTCGGCGGCGCGGCCGGCGGCCTTGTAATCGGCGACGGTCGCGCTGATCAGCGGGATCACGCGTGCGCCCTTGGGGATGAACACCTTGCCGATCGCGGTCACGTTCGACAGCGGGTCGCCGAGCGGCACCAGCCGGTCGTCGCCGGGGACGATCGTCACGCGCTTCCAATCGAGCTTGGCCTGGGCCAGTTTCTCGTAGATCGGCAGCGGCGTCTTGCCGCCCGCCAGCGCGACGACGGCGGCGCCGCGCGCGTCGATCGCGCTCTCGATGATGAACTGCACGTCGCCGGCGACGGCCGCGGCCATCTCCTCGGCATCGTCATAGTCCCACCATTCGATTTCGGTCGTCATGTCAGCTCCTGAATATTCGGTGGGTTCGTCATATATGGGGCACCAGGCCTATTCGTTCCACGTCACCCCGTCGCGCTCGGTGAGCGCGACCGAGGCGGAGGGTCCCCAGCTGCCCGAGGCATAAGGCTTGGGCTTGATGTCGTTGGCTTCCCAGCCGGCGCGGATCCCGTCGATCCATTCCCATTGCGCCTCGACCTCGTCGCGGCGGACGAAGAGCGTCGGATCGCCTTCGATCAGGTCGAGCAGCAGCCGCTCATAGGCGATCCGGCGGCGCGTGCCCGCGAATTCGTTCTCGAGGCTGAGGTTGAGCGGCACTTCGCGCAGCCGCACGCCCTCGCGGTCGAGCCCGGGCTGCTTGGCCATCACCAGCAACCGGACATATTCCTCGGGCTGGAGGCGGATCGCTAGCACGTTGGGCTGGAGCGCGCCGCCGCGCTCGGCGAACATCGAATGCGGCACCGGCTTGAACTGGATCACGATCTCCGAGCGGCGCTCGGCGAGACGTTTGCCGGTACGCAGGTAGAAGGGCACGCCGTGCCAGCGCCAATTGTCGATATGCGCCTTGATCGCCACGAAGGTCTCGGTGTTCGACGGTTTTTCGAGGTCGCTGGCATAATCGCGGACGATCTCGCCCTTGACCGCGCCACCGCCATATTGGCCGGTCACGGTCAGCTGCGGCGCCTCGGCGGCGCTGATCTTGCGCAGCGAACGCAGCACCTTGACCTTCTCGTCGCGGATCGCGGTGCCGTCGAAGCGGGCGGGGGGCTCCATCGCGATCAGCGCCAGCAGCTGGAGCATGTGGTTCTGCACCATGTCGCGCAGTGCGCCGGTCTCGTCGTAGAAGCCGGCGCGGCCTTCGAGACCTACCGTCTCAGACACGGTGATCTGGACATGGTCGATCCCTTGCGCGTTCCACACCGGTTCGAACAGCGAATTGCCGAAGCGCAGCGCGAGGATGTTCTGTACCGTCTCCTTGCCGAGATAATGGTCGATGCGGAACGTACGCTCCTCTGGGAAGGCGCCGGCGACGAGGTCATTGATCTCGCAGCTCGACTTGAGGTCCTTGCCCAGCGGCTTTTCGAGGCTGATCCGGACATTGTCGCCCGCGAGCCCGGCGCTCTTGAGGCCCTCAATCGTCGGGCCGAACAGCCAAGGCGCGGTCGACAGGAAGATCGCCAGCCCGCCCGAGATGTCGCCGAGCTTGTCCTTGAGCGCAGCGAACCCGCTCAGGTCCGATGCGTCGAGCGCCTGATAGCTCAACCGTTCGAGAAAGCTACCGACAGCGTTGTCATCCTTACGGTCAGCGGGCAGGAATTGCTCGAGCGCGTGACGGGCAAACTCGCGATAGGATTGATCGTCCTTGTCGGATCGCGCGGTGCCGGTGATCGTGAGGCCCGCGGGAAGCAGCCCATCGGCATGCAGCGCGTAGAGCGACGGCAGCAGCATCCGCTGCGCGAGATCGCCGGTTGCACCGAACAGCAGCAATTTGCCCACGGGCTGATGCATCATTTGCCTCACGTGTTGTTTCGTTCGCGAGACACCAATGGGCGCCAAAGATCAAGCGACTAAGCCTTCCTTCCCGGCGAAAGCCGGGATGACGCCGGTGTCAGAGAACCAGACCCGCCGTCGGGTCGAGCCCGGCCATGATGTTGAGGTTCTGGACCGCGGCACCCGCGGCGCCCTTGCCGAGATTGTCGAGCGTCGCGACGAGCCGCGCCTGGCCGCGCTCGGCATTGCCGAACACGCGCAGGCTCAGCCGATCGGTTCCGGCATCCTCCTCGATCGAGACCGTGGAGACGTCGCTTGGCAGCACCCGGACGAGCGGGCATTCCTTGTACGCATCGCGCAGCGCATTCTCGATCGCCTCCAGCGACGGGCGGCGCGTGAAGGCGTGGAGGGGCAGCGGCACTTCGACCACCATCCCGCGATAGGTACGCGCGACCGCAGGCTGGAAGATCGGGGGATATTCGATCCGCGCATGCTTCTGCATCTCGGGCACGTGCTTGTGGTCGAGGCCGAGGCCATAGTTGCGGAAGGCAGTCGCGGTGAAGCCGGCCGAACCCTCGTCCTCGAAGTCGGCGATCATCGATTTGCCGCCGCCCGAATAGCCCGAGACCGCGTTGACCGTGAAGCTGTGGTCGAGCGGCACCAGCCCGGCGCGCACCAGCGGCCGCACGAGCGCGAGGAAGCCGGTGGGATAGCAGCCCGGGTTGCTCACCCGCGCCGCCTCGGCGATCGCATTCATCTGCCCGGGCTCGAGCTCGGCAAAGCCATAGACCCAGTCGGGCGCGACGCGGTGCGCGGTCGAAGCGTCGATCACGCGGACCTTGTCTGCCCGGATCATCGCCACCGCTTCGCGCGCCGCTTCGTCGGGCAGGCAGAGGATGACGAAATCGGCCGAATTGAGCGCGTCCTCCCGCTTGCGTGGGTCCTTGCGGTCGGCGTCGGCGAGGATCAGTTGCTCGATCCCCGCGCGGCCGTCGAGCCGCTCGCGAATCTCCAGGCCGGTGGTGCCGACGGCGCCATCGATGAAAACGCGGATCGTCATTGCGCGGCCGCCAGCGCTTCCGCCGGAAGATATCCGACAATTCCGGTCGCCGGCGCAACGCCCCAGGCGTGACTGCCAGCCAGTTCGAGCACCTCGAACACGTCGCCTGCGTTCAGGCTGGCCAGCACTTCCGAATCGGCGGCTGCACTGGCACGCAGTTCGGCGTCGGCGGCCAGCGTCCGCGGCATCGGCGCGGCATAATGGGGAGCGAACACGCGATCGGCAAGGCGAACGTCGGCAAGGTCGCGGCGCACGGCATCGACGCGCGAATCGAACGTCGCGGAGCGTCCCTTCAGCGAAAAGCGCTTACGCGTTGGCCCTGCGGGCGACTGGCTGGCTGAGGTTGTCGCCAGCGAGGAAATGCCCGAACTCTGCAAGAAACTCTGCCCCTTCAGCGGTACGCGCAACGAAGATGTTGCGTTTGTCGGTATCGTCGCGTTGGCGGCGCAGATAGCCGAGCGTCCCCAGGCGATTCAAGGCGCGGGTTACCACGGGCTTCGAAACGTTCAACGCCCGCGCCAGGCCGCGGACCGTATGCGGCCCCGGGTCGAGATACACAAGCATCAGGAGAGCCATCTGACGATTGGTGAGATCGGGCTCGCCCGAGCGCACATAATCGATCAGCGTGTTCTTCCAGGAAGACAGCGATTGGTCCGGCATCGCGTTCACGGCACATACTTCCGTTTCGTTCCCGGTCCTGTCCGGGAGCACGCACAACAAACGCAGCTTGGAGCTAGTGGTTTCAGTGCGTTGGCGAAATGTTACGGGTTAATTTAGAAACTGTGATGCTGCATCGCGGGACGAAACCGGCCGAGACGCAGTTGATCCTCGGCATCGGCTCCCCTATGTCGCCGCTTTCGCAACAGGTCCGGCCTTCATGCTCTTCACATTTCTGCTCGTCGTCCACGCCATCATCGCGGCATTGCTCGTCGCGGTGATTCTCATGCAGCGTTCGGAGGGCGGCGGACTGACCACGGGCGGCAGCCCGTCGGGACTGATGTCGGCGCGCGGCGCGGCGGACTTCCTGACCCGCGCCACGTCGATCCTCGCGACCCTGTTCATCGTGATGAGCATCGCGCTCGCCTTCATCGCGGCGACTCGTCACTCTTCCACGATCGACACGTCGCTCCAGCGCGCGCCCGCGCAGACCGCGCCGATCACTTCGCCGACCAGTGCGCCACCCTTCGCGATCGGCAATTCGACGGCGCCGGCGGGCGGCACCGCTCCGGCGAACACCACCGCACCGGCCAACGGCTCGGTCCCGCTCGCACAATAATCCGCCGCGCTCCGGCAATCGGAGGGCTTGGAAAAAATAAGTGAGTCGCGCGCTTGTCGGCGCGCGGCCAATGACGTTAGGCGTTTTCTCCCATGGCGCGGTATATTTTCATCACCGGCGGCGTGGTCTCCTCGCTTGGCAAGGGTCTCATGGCGGCGAGCCTCGCGGCTTTGCTCCAGGCCCGCGGCTATCGAGTCCGCATCCGCAAGTTCGATCCCTATCTCAACGTCGATCCCGGCACGATGTCGCCGCACCAGCACGGCGAAGTCTATGTCACCGACGACGGCGCCGAGACCGATCTCGATCTCGGCCATTACGAGCGCTTCACCGGCGTGGCGTCGCGCCAGTCGGACAACGTGACTTCGGGGCGGATCTACAAGACGATCATCGAGCGCGAGCGCCGCGGCGACTATCTCGGCGCGACCGTTCAGGTGATCCCGCACGTCACCGACGCGATCAAGGCGTTCGCGCAAGACGAGACCGACGACCTCGACTTCGTGCTCTGCGAGATCGGCGGCACCGTCGGCGACATCGAATCGCTGCCGTTCATCGAGGCGATTCGCCAGCTGCGCAACGATCTCGGCCGCGGCCAGACCGTCAGCATCCACGTCACGCTGGTCCCCTACATCTCTGCCGCCGGCGAGCTGAAGACCAAGCCGACTCAGCATAGCGTGCGCGAACTCGCGGCGCTGGGCGTCCAGCCCGACGTGCTCGTCTGCCGCTCGGAGCGCGACTTGCCCGCCGGCGAGCGCGCCAAGATCGCGCAGTTCTGCAACGTCCCCACCTCGGCGGTGATCCCGGCGCTCGACGCCAAGAGCATCTATGCGGTGCCGATGCAATATCATCGCGAGGGGCTCGACGTGGAAGTGCTCCGCGCGTTCGGGATCGATCCGGGCGAAGCGCCGAACCTCGAGCGCTGGGAGCGGATCGTCAGCCGGCTGCAGAATCCCGAGGGCGAAGTCACCATCGGCGTGGTCGGCAAATATATGGGCGTGCCCGACGCCTATAAGTCGCTCCATGAGGCGCTGGTCCACGGCGGGATCGCCAACCAGGTCAAGGTCAACATCCGCTGGCTCGACGCCGAATTGTTCGAGCGCGACGACGAGGAAGTCGCCGCCAAACTCGAGCCGATGCACGGCATCCTCGTCCCCGGCGGGTTCGGCGAGCGCGGCAGCGAGGGCAAGATCGCCGGCGTCCGCTTCGCGCGCGAGCGGGGCGTGCCCTTCTTCGGCATCTGTCTCGGCATGCAGATGGCGTGCGTCGATGCGGCGCGCGACCAGGGGCTCGAAAGCGCCTCGACTACCGAATTCGGCCCCACCGAGGAACCGGTGGTCGGCATGATCACCGAATGGATGACCGAAGAGGGCATCCAGAAGCGCGAGGAAGGCGGCGATCTCGGCGGCACGATGCGGCTCGGCGCCTATCCGGCCAAGCTCGGCGGCAACAGCGTCGTGGCGTCGATCTACGGCGCCGAAGAGATCAGCGAGCGCCACCGCCACCGCTACGAAGTCAACACCCACTACAAGCCGCTGCTCGAAAAGGGCGGGCTGGTCTTCTCCGGCATGTCGCCCGACGGCACCCTGCCCGAGATCGTCGAACGGCCCGACCATCCCTGGTTCGTCGGCGTGCAGTTCCACCCCGAGCTCAAGTCCAAGCCCTTCGAGCCGCATCCCTTGTTCGCCAGCTTCATCGAAGCGGCGGTCAAGCAGAGCCGGCTGGTCTAGGCACGTATAGCCGGCGAGCCGTGCGGCGCTGCGTCGGCGCGGAGGGTTGGTGCCTCGGAGCCTGGCATTATGCTGCGTCGACGGAGGTGCACGTGACTCGATTGCTGCCGATCGCCTTGCTGTTCCTCGCGTCGGCGATGGGTGCCGAAGCAACGCCTGCGAGCGCTCAGGCGCGGCAATGCTCGCTCGATTCGATGTCACCGGCGGAGAAGCAGGCGCTCACCACGGGATATTATCGAGTCCTGCGCGAAGAGGGGCAGGCACGCGCCGAGGCCTGGGTAAAGGAACAGGGGGCTGCCTTCGGAAGAAAGCTGGTCGCCGAAGGGGTGTGCCCGCCGCCGGCCGCGGCGAGCGAGGCGCCGCCTGCACCCACCGAGGATGACGCGCCGCTCCTCAATCGCCACGGCAAGGTCTGCAAGCGGCTCGAGCTGGAGAACCAGAACGTCCCCAATCTCGGCGGCGCGATGGGCTGGGCACTGATCCCGGTCTGCAAGGACGATTGACAAGCCTCTTTCCGCCGCGCTGCGCCATCGGCTAACGGGGCGGCATGCGTATCCTGTTCGCCGCGCTCGCGGCCCTGTTGCTTCCACTCGCCGCACCCGCTGCGTTGGCGCAGTCCCAGCCGATGCCAGGCATGATCCGCGTGCGCATCGAGACCAGCGCCGGCAACATCATCCTCGCGCTCGACGCCAAGCGCGCGCCCAAGACCACCGAGAATTTCCTCGCTTATGTCGATGACGGCCGGTTCGAGGGCACCGGCTTCTACCGCGCCTCGCGCCGAACCGGGAACGCCAAGTTCGGTTTCGTCCAGGGTGGAATCGCCAGCGATGCCCGCCGCATCCTGCCGTCGCCGCCGCTCGAGCCGACCAACCGGACGGGCATCCGCCACACCGACGGCACCGTGTCGATGGCGCACGGCGCGAGCATCGACGGGGCGACCGGCAATTTCTCGATCATGGTCGGCGACAATCCGTCGCTCGACGCGCGCGGTGCCGGGCGCAATGGCTATGCCGCGTTCGGCCATGTCGTCGCGGGGATGGACGTCGTGCGGAAAATCCTCGCCCGGCCGACCGGCGGGGGCAGGGGCCCGATGCGTGGCCAGATGATCCAGCCCGGCCCGATCCCGATCCTTCGCGTGGTCCGCCTCGACGGCGCGCCGCGGCCCACCGGCCGGGTCAAGCCATGGCTGATCGGCCCGACGCGTTGGATCCAGCCGAACTAACCCGAAACAAATGCTCCTGCTTTCGCAGGAGCGCTGCTGGATTCCGCCCCAAACAAAAGGCGCCCGGGCAATGCCCGAGCGCCCCTGCTGCGGCGCCCAAAGGGAGGAAAGCGCCGCTAGCCGTGGTTTGAATTAAGCCGCGTCGCGATGCTCGATCGACGCAGTCGGCGTGTTGCCCGCGTTCACGGCGATCTTCTTCGGCTTCATCGCCTCGGGGATCTCGCGGACCAGCTCGATCACGAGCAGGCCGTCGGCGAGGTCCGCGCTCTCAACGCGAACGAAGTCGGCGAGCTCGAAGCGGCGCTCGAAACTGCGATTGGCGATGCCGAGGTGCAGGAACGCGCCCTGATTGTTCTCGTTCTCGCTCGCCTTCTTGCCCTGGACCAGCAGCAGGTTCTGCTGCGCGGTCACGTCGATCTCGTCGGGCTTGAAGCCGGCGACGGCGAGCGTGATGCGATAGCGGTCCTCGGCGAGGCGCTCGAGGTTGAATGGAGGATAATTCTCGCTGCTCGCCTGACGGGCACTCGCCTCCAGCAAGTCGAACAGGCGGTCGAAGCCGACGGTGGAGCGGCGGAACGGAGTAAAGTCGAACTGACGCATTTCAAAACCTCTTATGAGCAAGTTGAACGTCTCTTTCGCGGCGCCCGGAACTCCGCAGCGCTGCTTGTCGCGGCCCATCGGGCACCGTGACCTTCGAAATGTGGTTTGGTTTTCAGCGATTTCAAGAGTGCGCTCGTCGCACCGGAGAAACGGAGCTTCGGCTCGCCAAAGATTCGCTTGCTCGCTAAAGTCCAGTAAGTTGATGGAGATTGATCGCGACATAATCAGGGGATGTCGATGAGCCTGTCTTCGCTTTCGTTGCTGCTTCTCGCCGGCGCTTCGCCGCTCGCCGCGCCGGCACCGGTGCGCGACGATCCGCCGGTGACTGCGCCCGCCGCAGACGATCCCGCGGCAGATCCGCAAGCCGAGACCAGCCAGGACGTCGTCGTCACCGCCCGCCGCCGCGAAGAGCGCGTCCAGGACGTGCCGATCGCATTGTCGGTGCTCAGCGGCGAGGATCTGGCGAAGTCGGGCGCGTTCAACGTCAACCGGCTCCAGCAGGCCCAGCCGACGCTGCAATTCTATTCGAGCAACCCGCGCAACTCGGCGATCAACATCCGCGGCCTCGGCGCACCGTTCGGCCTCACCAATGACGGCATCGAGCAGGGCGTCGGCTTCTATGTCGACGGCGTCTATATCGGCCGGATCGGCGCCTCGACCTTCGACTTCGTCGATGTCGAGCGGGTCGAGGTGCTGCGCGGACCCCAGGGCACGCTCTACGGCAAGAACACCACCGCGGGCGCGATCAACATCACGACGCGGGCACCGAGCTTCACGCCCGAATCACGCGTCGAAGTCAGCGTCGGCAATTACGACTTCCTCCAGACCAAGGCATCGGTCTCCGCGCCGCTGACCGACACCGTCGCGTTCCGCTTGTCGACCTCGGGCACCACGCGCCACGGCACGGTCCAGAACATCCGCACCGGGATCGACCAGCACCGGCTGCGAAACCTTGGCATCCGTGGCCAGTTGCTGTGGAATGCGGCGTCCAATCTCGACCTGACGCTATCGGGCGATTTCAACCGCCAGAACCCGCTGTGCTGCGTGCAATATTATGTGCGCGAGGGTGCCACCCAGCGTCCGCTCAACCGGCAATATGCCGCGCTGGCGGCGGCGTTCGGCTATGCCCCGCCGAGCCGAGACCCGTTCGACCGCGTCACCGATCTCGATGCCCAGTCCAACTCGCGCCAGGAAATCGGCGGGACCTCGCTCGTCGCCAATTGGGATATCGGCGCGGCGACGATCACCTCGGTCACCGCGTGGCGCTATTGGGATTGGCAGCCGGCAAACGATCGGGACTTTATCGGCCTGCCGATCACCACCGTCTCGCAGAATCCGTCGCAGCAGAAGCAATTCTCGCAGGAAGTGCGCCTCGCCTCGAACGGCAAGGGACCGCTCCAATATACGCTCGGCGCCTTCTACTTCCACCAGACGATCGACACCCAGGGCTCGCAGGTGCAGGGCCCGGCGGCGAGCCGTTATCTGCTCAATCCGGGCGCATCGGTCGTCCCGGGCGCGCGCGGCTGCGCCACCCCTACCACCGCCGCCTGCAACCCGGCGGTGCTCAACGGCCTGACGTCGACCAACACGATCAGCTTCGACAACACCAGCTTCGCAGTATTCGGCAAGCTCAATTGGGAAATTGTCGAAGGGCTCCACATCCAGCCCGGCCTGCGCGTCAACTATGACAAGAAGAGCGGCTCCTACGTCTCGGTGGTGACCACCGGGACCGGCAGTACGACGCTGACCGCCGACCAACGCGGCGTGCTCGCGCCGCAATCCTACCAGCCCGAATTCAGCGACTGGAACGTCTCGGGCGACTTTACCGTCTCGTACGATTTCAGCCCGGACGTGCACGCTTATGCGACCTACGCGCGCAGCTTCAAATCGGGCGGCATCAACCTGTCCGGCCTGCCGCTCGATGCCGCGAACAATCCGATCCTGGCCTCGGAAACGGTCAAGCCGGAGAAGGTCAATCACTATGAGGTCGGCCTCAAGACCCAGTTCGCCGATCGCAAGGTGACGCTCAACCTCGCCGGCTTCTGGACCGAAGTGAATGATTACCAGGCGACCGTCACCAACGGCCAGCTCGGCGTCATCCGCGGCTATCTCGCCAATGCCGAGAAGGTGCGCGTCCGCGGGTTCGAGCTCGACAGCAGCTTCCGCCCCAGCCGGCGCCTCAACCTCTACGGCAATGCCGCGTTCACCGACGCGACCTATGTCAGCTTCAAGGACGCGCCGTGCCCGCCCGAGCTCTCCGGCGGCACCACCGCGACCGCGGCGCAGACCCCCAGCGCGCCGGGCACCCCCGGCGGCCTCAGCCCGGCCAATTGCGATATTTCGGGACAGTGGCTGCCCGGCATCTCCAAATGGTCGCTGTCCTGGGGCGGGGAGGGCAATGTCCCCGCCGGCAACGGCCAGGTCTATCTCGGCTATGACGGCAGCTATCGCTCCAAATTCTCGTCCAACCCGTCGCGCTCCGCCTACATGGACATCAACGGCTATTCGCTGTCGAACTTCCGCCTCGGCTATCGCGAGGGCGACTTCAACATCTTCGGCTGGGTGCGCAACGCGTTCAACCAGCAATATTTCGAGCTGCTGTCCGCGCAGTCGGGAAGCACCGGTCTGATCGTCGGCCAGCCCGCCGATCCGCGGACCTATGGTTTGACGGTCAGCAGTTCGTTCTGACCGTCTCCGTGCTGACGTCTCGCCATGGCCGGGGGACGTCAGGGGGAGGGGGGTGAAGCCCGCATCGCCCCCCTCCTTACCTCGAAAAAGGAGCGATGCACCCAACCCGATCGTGCTGCGCTTGTCGAAGCACCGTCCTTCTTCCTTCTTCCGGGTGGAAAGGAGAGCGGCCCTTCGACAAGCTCAGGGCGAACGGGAATAGGTCAGATAGAAGAGGCTGGATGTCCTGAAACGGCAAACGCCCGGACCGTTTCCAGCCCGGGCGCCTGCGTGACGACTGCTCGTCAGCCCCCTTTGTAAGGCTCTGCCCGCGCGCCCGTACTTGCCTACGAGCGGGGCTGAGCCCTCCCCGAACCACGGCCATTTGCTGCCTGCGTTTCGACAGGGGTTTGCTAATTCGGCGGACGGCATTTGTCACCGGGTTTACAAAGGCTAGCCGCAGATTGGTCGCACCCTGTGGTGAATCGGCAACATAGCGGACACACGTGCCCTCTCGCCCGCGCATTGCCAGCGGCGCCCCGCATGGCCTAGAGCGGCGGTCGAGTAACCAGCTAGGCCCCACCGACCGCATGCTACTTTCGCGCTACGAGCGGATGATCGCCCGCCGCTATCTCCTGCCCGGCCGAAGCGAGGCGTTCATCGCCGTCGTCGCGGGGTTCAGCCTCGTCGCGGTGATGCTCGGCGTCGCCGCGCTCATCGTCGTGATGAGCGTGATGAACGGCTTCCGCGCGGAGCTGTTCGACAAGATCACGGGGCTCAACGGTCACGCCGTCGTCCAGGGCTATGCCGGCCAGCTGCGCGACTGGCGCCAGATCGTCGACCAGGCGAAGAAGACTCCCGGCGTGATCAGCGCGACGCCGCTGATCGAGCAGCCCTTGTTCGTCAGCTTCAACGGCCGGGTCGAGCCGGGCATGATTCGCGGGATGCGCGTCGAGGATATCCGCAGCAACCCCGCGCTCAAGGGCAAGGAAGTGCTCGGCTCGCTCAACCGGCTGGTGCCGGGCAGCGAGCAGGTCGCGATCGGCTCGCGCCTCGCCGAATCGATCGGTGCGACGGTGGGCAGCAAGATCACCGTGATCAACCCCGCCGGCGCCGCGACGCCGATGGGCACGATGTACCGCTCGGTCAGCTACACCGTTGCCGCGATCTTCGAAGTCGGCGTCTATGATTTCGACAAGATCTTCGTCGTCATGCCGCTCGAGGACGCGCAGACGCTGCTGCTCCTCGGCGATTCGGTGAGCATGGTCGAGATGGACACAAACGCGCCCGACAACGTCCAGCAGATCGTGATGCCGCTGGTCGACAAGGTCGGGAAGAGCGGTCAGATCGTCGACTGGCGGCAGATGAACCGCGAATTGTTCGAGGCGCTCCAGGTCGACCGGATCGTCTCGTTCACCGTGCTGTCGATCATCCTCGTGGTCGCCTCGTTCAACATCGTCTCGTCGCTCATCATGCTGGTCCGCTCGAAGACCCGCGACATCGCGGTGCTCAGGACGATGGGGGCGACGCGCGGCGGGCTGATGCGCATCTTCGTCACCGTCGGCACCACGATCGGCGCATTGGGCGTCGCCGCGGGCGGGCTGCTCGGCTTCCTGTTCATCACCTTCCGCGCGAACGTGGTGCAGTTCATCGGGCTGGTCACCGGCCAGCAGGTCTGGGACCCCTCGATGCGCTTCCTCACCGAATTGCCCGCCAAGACCGATCCTTTCGAGACGATCGGCATTTGCGTGATGGCGATGCTCTTCACTTTCCTCGCGACGCTGTATCCCGCCTGGAAGGCGGCGAGCACCGATCCGGTCCAGGTGCTTCGCTATGAATGACGATGCCATCCTTCAGACGCGCGGGCTGAAGCGCAGCTTCAAGCAGGGCGGCGCGGTGATCGAAGTGCTCCGCGGCGTCGATCTCGACGTCATGCCGGGCGAGATCGTGGCGTTGCTCGGCCCCTCGGGCTCGGGCAAGTCGACCCTGCTCCAGGCGGTCGGGCTGCTCGAGGGCGGCTTCGAAGGTTCGATCCGCATTGCCGGGAAGGAAGCGGCCAAGCTGCCCGCCGGCGGCCGCACCGAAGTACGCCGCGACAGTCTCGGCTTCGTCTACCAATTCCACCATCTGCTGCCCGACTTCAACGCGATCGAAAATGTCGTGCTGCCCCAGATGATCCACGGCGCGACGCGCGCCGATGCCGATTCGCGCGCCGAGCATCTGCTCACCGCGCTCGGTCTCGCGCAGCGCCTGACCCACCGTCCCAACCAGCTCTCGGGCGGCGAGCAGCAGCGTGTCGCCGTCGCCCGCGCACTCGCCAACCGCCCGGCCCTGGTGCTCGCCGACGAGCCCACCGGCAATCTCGACGAGGCGACTGCCGACCGAGTCTTCGCCGAATTCCTCAATCTCGTCCGTGGCGAGGGGTCGGCGGCCCTGGTCGCGACGCACAACGAACGCCTCGCCGAGCGGATGGACCGCGTGGTGCGGCTGCACGAAGGGAAGCTCGAATGAGCGCGATCACCGACATTCCCGTCCGCAAGCCCGGCGGCGAAGAGACCACGCTCGCCGATCACGCGGGCGAAGTGCTGCTGATCGTCAATACCGCATCGAAATGCGGCTTCACCCCGCAATATGCCGATCTCGAGGCGCTCCAGCGCGCGTATCAGGATCGCGGCTTCTCGGTGCTCGGCTTCCCGTGCAACCAGTTCGGCGGGCAGGAGCCCGGCGACGCCGCGGAGATCGCCAATTTCTGCTCGCTCACCTACGACGTGACCTTCCCGGTCTACGCCAAGGTCGACGTCAACGGCGCCGATGCCGCGCCCTTGTTCGAGCACCTCAAGAAGGAAGCGCCCGGCCTGCTCGGCTCGAAGGCGATCAAGTGGAACTTCACCAAGTTCCTGGTCGACCGCGACGGCAAGGTGGTCGACCGCTACGCGCCGACCACGTCGCCCAAGGATATCGCCGGCGACATCGAGAAGCTTTTGTAACTCCCCTCCCTTGCAGGGAGGGGAGTATCCTAGATCAATGCATCGCCGGCCCGGGCAGGCAGATCACATACTGGCCATTCTTCTCGATCATCGCCTTCTCGCCCTCGTCCCCCGCGACGAGCTTGCCGAGCTTGGCGAGCACCGAGACCATCGAGGTCGCGCCGGCGAGCGGCCGGCCGCGCGGGTCGCGGCGCGGGGCAGGGCGGGCGCCCCGCGCTTCACGGCGGCGCGGCGGCGGCGCTAGGCGGTGCATCCGCTGGGCGACGTCCGAGGCGGCGCCGGGCCGGCCGAACTCGCGCCACACCACGCGGAATCCCGCCGGAACCTGCGTCCACTCGGCCGCTTCCTCGAGGCGGATCATGTCGCACCCGCAGCGATGGCAGATGCTGAACTCGAGCCCCTGATTGTGGTGACGCTTGGCCGAGGGAACGTGGTTCATCACCGAGCAGAGGATCGTCATCGCAGGGCTACTCCAGATACCGGATCGCGGTTTGCCCAGGACGGGACCGCGATCGAAAGGTTGATCATCGTTAACCACGCTTTGGCCCAGGCCGCGGGTGAGTCGCCATTCCGGTCGCTCCCCATAAGCGACTCCCACAAGCGGGCTTGTACGGATGTGCCAGGTAAGTTTCGCGAAAGCTGTGGACGGCGCCGCGCCCGCGTTGGCAAGGCGGGTCTTCTCGCGCTAGAGTCCCGCGATGGCGCATTCGGGATTCGTACCGCTCCGGGTTTTCTCTTCCTACACGATGCTCGAAGGCGCGATCGAGCCCAAGGCGATCGCCAAGCGCGCGCGCGAGCTCGGCTTCCCCGCGGTCGCGGTGAGCGACCGCAACGGGCTCTACGCGGCGATGTCCTTCTCCGACGCGTGCAAGAAGGCGGGCGTCCAGCCGATCGTCGGCACCTTGCTCGCGGTCAAGCGCCCCGAGCTTGCCGAGGGCGCGCCGGCCGCGATCGACTGGCTCGCCCTCTATGCGCAGGACGAGACCGGCTATCTCAACCTCTGCCACCTCGTCTCCGCGGCGCATCTCGACCGCCCGATCGAGGAGGATGCGCACGTGCCGCTCGACGCGCTCGAGGGCCGCACCGACGGGCTGCTCTGCCTCACCGCCGGCGCCGAAGGCGCGCTCGCCCGGCTCTATGCCGAGGGGCAGGACCATGCCGCCGAAACCTACGCGCACAAGCTGGAAACGCTGTTCCCCGGCCGGCTCTATATCGAGATCGTCCGCCGGCTGAACGAAGTGGAGGGCCGCGCCGAGGCCAAGCTTCTCGACTACGCCTATGCCCGCGACCTCCCGATCGTCGGCACCAATCCGAGCTGCTTCGCCGAGGAGACCTTCCACGAGGCGCACGACGCGATGCTGTGCATCGCCAATTCCTCGTACATCGCCAGCGACGACCGCCCGCGCAGCTCGCCCGACGCCTGGATGAAGCCGGCGAACGAGATGAAGGCGCTGTTCGCCGACCTGCCCGAGGCGCTCGCCAACACGCTCGTCGTCGCGCAACGCTGCGCCTATGCCGCCCCCAAGCGCAAGCCGATCCTCCCCAGCCTCGCCGGCGACCGCGAAGGCGAGGCACGGATGCTGCGCGAGCAGGCCCGCGAAGGGTTGCACGCGCGCCTGGTCAAGATCGCGCAGATGGAGGGCAGAAAAGCCCCTCCCCTTCAGGGGAGGGGTTTGGGGTGGGGCCTGGGAA
>NZ_JBYSXG010000056.1:0-30999 GCF_058782005.1 Sphingomonas sp. FW306-1B-B10E | reverse complement strand
ACGTCACATCCTTCAACAGAACGGTCCGGAGCGTCCTCAGGTCGGGCCGCAGACGAGTCTGGCGGAAGCGCCGCACTAGACCTCAGATCAGGTCCATGCCGATGAACGCCCCTCAGATCTCCGGTGTCAGCGCGGATCGCAGTTGATCCTCGTCAGGGAAATTGACGAGCACACCCATCCCTCGCTTCTGGAAAACGACCAAGCTGCCCACTGCTACTGCCGAGGCGCCGCCCTGATGTACAACAGCGGCGATGTCATCGATGCTGCCGGCGCCGCCATGTGCTATCACCGGAATCTCGACGGCCTCGGCTACGCGGCGGGTCAGCGGGATGTCGAACCCCTTCCAGCTGCCTTCGCGCTCCACTGCGGTCAGCAGAATTTCCCCCGCTCCCCGGCGCTCGACCTCTCGCGCCCACTCATCGGCGGACATGGAACTCGCTCGTCGTGCGCCTACCGACCACACACGCTCACGTCCCAGCAGATCGCGCTTCACGTCGATCGACACGATCACTGCTTGACTGCCATAGCGCCCGGCGATTTCCGAAATCAGGCCGGGATCTGCCAGTGCACTCGTATTGAGTATGACCTTCTCGAAACCGGCGTCGAAGATCCGCTTCGCATCTTCAATTGACCGAATGCCGCCGCCATAACTGAGCGGCATGAAACATTCGTCTGCGATGTCGGAAAGAAGGGCGACGTCCGGCGCCTTCCCGTTCCTGGAGGCATCGATGTCGAGGAACACCAATTCGTCGACTTCAAGCTCATTGAAAATACGAACCGTGTTACAGGGATCACCGACATAGGTGAACTTCCCAAACCTCCTCGTTTTGACCAGGCTTTCGCCGCGCAGCAGCAAAGCAGGAATAACCCGGACTCTGAGCATTACAACCTCGCGAAGTTGGCGAGCAGATGCTTGCCGAACCGGTGACTTTTCTCCGGATGAAATTGTGCACCATAGATATTCCGGTGCTGGATCACGGCATCAAAAGCGATACCGTGTTTGCCGCGCAGGATGACGTCCGACGGATCGGCGGCCTGAACGCAATAGCTATGCGCGAAATAGAAGCGCGCGTCCTGAGGCAGGTCGACGGTTAAAGGGCTGCTCCGCAGTGACGACACAACATCCCACCCCATGTGCGGAACCTTGAGTCCGGCTGCGGGCGGAATACGCAGCGTCCGCCCCTTGATCCATCCGAGACCAGGCAACCGCCCTTCGTCGCTACCCTCTGTCAGCAACTGCATTCCCAGACAGATGCCGAGTATTGGAACCCGTTCTTCGAGAGCTTTATAATTAAGCACCGCCCGCAGGCCGCGCTCTTCGAGGTGCTGCATCGCGTTATCGAACGCGCCGACGCCGGGGAGCAGCAGCTTGTTCGCTGCCTCAATCTCCGAAACTGTCGAGACGATCTCAGCTGCCGAGCCGACGCGCTTGAGCATGTTGCGGATGGAGCCGAGGTTACCGACGCCATAGTCTATGATGCTGATCATCAGTTCGCGGGCTTTGTCGGGAAACAATATTTCAGATAGAAGCTGGTTGGCACCAGATTGGCCTTCGCAAGCACTTTGAACAATGGCCGAAGCCTTTCGAAGCGCCTCTTGTACGTTCCAAACTCCTGCCATGTACGAGCCGGGCGGGCCATGATTTGATTGAACTCGGCTTCGCTGAGCCCGATGCGTTTCTGGAAATACGGGATCAGTTCTTCTTCGACGTGCGGCGGGATACTATATTCCAGCCACGCCTCCTCGCGCGACACGTCGCCATTTCTCGCCAAGGCAGATAGCGTATTGTTGCGCATATCGGTGGCAAACTTCCCCGGAAGATAGACACTATGAAGAAAAGCGGACATCCGGTTCTCCAGATGATGGCCGCCGTAATATTTCCATCCGTACCGCTGCTGAAGAAACGCCTTCGCCTGCTCTTTCGAGTAATCCATATACCAAAACGGCCGGATCTTTCGGATACGTGCCGCCGCTGTCCACCATAGCATCCGGGCGAACGTCATCAGCGGATAGGAGGACATCTTCTTCCGGCCGAACTGGCGATGAATGCTCTGGATGTATTTTCCGTCGAAATAATTTCGTCCGACGGGCGTGATCCCTTCGGTCACAAAGCTATGCCCTTCAAGAACGTAGCGGACGCCGTATTTCCAGGCAGCCCGATACATCACCTCGGCGAGCGCCAGGTCGGTCGAAGCCTCGATCTCGGCTACGTCGGCAAGGAAGAACGAGCGAAATATATCGTCGGCCTCTTTGTTATCCACAACGTGCGTATACAAATCTATGTCCAGTGAGGACAACATCTTACGGATGTTTTCCGTCGCAATCGCCGTGTTCCAGGTGTTATCATAGTGGACTGCTAACGGGCGCAGGCCCCACTCCTTCGCAAGGTGGAGCATATAGGACGAGTCCGTACCACCGCTGACGCCGATGATGCAGTCATACTTCTTGCGGCGGCCGGCCTTTTTGATCTGCTCTATGATCTTCTTGAGTTTTTCGTCTCCGGTCTGCGTGGCGGTACCGAACTCCGCCTTCAGCATGTCAACCTGATGGCAGAAGTTGCACACGCCCTGCGTATCAAAGGTGATCCCATTCACTCGCTCATCATAGATGCAGCGGCTGCAGACCCGGAGGTCGGCGGGAAGCGGAGAAGGGCTCGGCGTCATCATGTCAAATCAACCTGGTTCGAAGCGACTTCAGGACCGTGACCGCTGACACGCGGTCGCCCTCTCCTGCCTGGACACGATAGAGCCGAACAGCTCCGCGTCCGGCGGTAACCACGACATGATCATCGCGGATCGCCGCGACGGCCCCGGGAACGCCCATATAGTGATCCGGTTCGACCTCAGACGACCAGATGATCAAAGGGGTCTTGTCGGCCAAGTGGGTATAGGCGCCCGGGTAAGGCGCGGTTTGGGCACGCACGAAATCGTGGATGCGCTGCGCATCCCAGTGCCAGTCGATTCCGCCATCTTCAGGAAGCCGAAGTCCGCAATAGCTGGCCGCGCGCTCCGGCTGGGGCAGCAACTTCAGCCCCTCGGTACGCAAGGAAGCCGCAAAACCGTCGATCATGTCGATCACCAAGGCATCGGCCTTCGTCAGCGCATGATTGATCGTTTCGTTGGGCCCGAGCGCCGCGGTCCGCTGATCGACCAGCGGGCCATCGTCCATACCGTCGGTCAACTGGAAGAAGCTGACCCCGATTTCGGACCGGCCAGAAAGGATCTGCCAGACTAGGGGGGCATTACCACGGAATTCGGGCAGCGGAGAGTAGTGAAATCCGAGGAAAGTCACTTCCGGGATGTCGTTGACAGGAATCAACTGGTACCAGCCGTGGACGACCGCGATCGCCACTTCCGACTGCCTTAGCAGCGACAATATATCTGCTTTGCGTAAGCCTACGTGCAGCGGAATATCATAGCGCGCGCCCGCCGCCTCGAATTCGCCCAGCACCGACCTGTCATCCGTCCGGTCGTCGGGACAGAGGATCATGCTCACGCTCTTGGGCGGCATTACCTCAACGAGGCGGGACAAGGCCTTCAGACCACTACGCTTGCTACCTAGAAATGCCAGTCGCGGCATGCTCACCCTAATATCTTTCGAATCGCGTCCGCCACCCGATCTACCGGAACTTCATCATAGCAGGGCAGCGTCAGGGTAGTTGCCTCCAACTCCGCGGCGTTGGGCTGCACGTTGTTGTATCGCCGACGAAAATAAGTGGTGCCGCTCAGACAATAGGTGCCCAGGGTGGTCTCGACCCCCTGTTCCTTCAGCGCAATTACCAGCCCGTCGCGATCCACGCCTGCCGGCACGCGAAACACGAGGGATTGAACATTGTAGCACACATCCTCCGCTACGCGCTGCGGCGTGAAGCCGAGCGGTGCAAGACGTTCGATGAGAGCATCGCGCACTTGGTTGCGTTGATCGATGATCCCGTCCAGCTTGACCAATTGCTTGCGTCCCATGATCGCCTGCAACTCGGGCAGCCGAAAATTATAGCCGAATTCGACGAAATCCAGGCCAGCCCCGCGCATCCCGTCAGCGCCATGCATCAGCTTGACCCGCAGCCATTCTGCCCACGCATCGCTGTCGGTGGTGATCGCCCCGCCTTCCCCCGTGTTCAGGAGCTTTCGAGGATGAAAGCTGAAGCACGTCAGGTCCGCGATCGAGCCGCATTTACGCCCGCGCTCAGAGCTTCCGATGGCGCAAGCAGCATCCTCGATCAAAGGAATGCCGTGCGCCTCACACACCTGCTTTATCGCATGGAGGCCCGTGGGATTGCCCAATGCATCGACAAAGATCACGGCCTTGGTCGCAGGCCCGATCTTGGCGGCAAGATCCTGCGCAGACATGTTGAAGGTATCGAGCGACACATCAACGAAAATCGGGGTCGCACCCAGATCCTCGACCACATTGGCAGTCGCGGGAAAAGAAAAGTCCGCTACCGCCACTTCGTCGCCTGGCCCGACATCCAGCAGACGGAGACACATCCACAGGGCCGTCGTGGCCGACGTCATCAAGGCGGCGTGGCGAGCACCTGTGTAGGAGGCTAGCTCCGAAACGAAGGCACGCACATGCTCGCCGCGCGTGAACATCCCGCTTTCGAACACGGCACGGAATTCCGTCTCAACCTCGTCATATCCAAAATAGGGACGCATCAGCCGGATTTCGGTCATCAGGCGGCTCCAAACACATCGCGATAGTAATCAAGCGTCAGCGCCAACCCCCGATCGAACGGAGTAAGGTTGTAGTCGATCAAACTCCGTACCTTCGCATTGCTGGCGTTATGGCACAGCACGTCAGAGGGGCGACCCGGCTTGCGCGTAATCGCCTGGCCATACTCGAGCTGTTCACAGATAAGTTCAACCAGCTCGCCGATGCCAATCTGGTTGTCGGTAGAGATGTTGACCGCGTCTCCCATCGGCAGTTTGTCGTAGAGCTTGATCACCGCATCTACGGTGTCGAGTACATAGATGAAGTCGCGGCTTTGCAGGCCATCGCCATGAATCTCCGGCGTGCCACCGGTCAAAATGCGACGAGCCGTGATCGGGATGATCCCGGCCAATGGGCCGCTGTGGTTCTGGCGCGGTCCATAATTGTTGAACGGCCGCACGATGAAGGCATCGAGCCCGAACATGCGTACGTAGCTTTCCACCGCCAGATCCGCCGCGGCCTTACCTGCGGCATAGGTCGTGGTCGGATTGCGGGGGTGATATTCGTCCATCGGCTCGTACACGGCCGTGCCATAAACCTCGGATGTCGAAAAATGGCAAAGCGTGCGAAATCGGTTCTTCCGCTGCAATTCCAGCAGATTCAACGTCACCGTCACGTTCGTATCGAACGCATTCGCCGGATTGGCGAATGAGTAGTTCAGCGCCTTGGTTGCACAGTTGAAGACGATGTCGATATCATGCCTATCGAAGACGTAGCCGAGGCTGCGCGGGAACTCCGCATCATCGCGATAAAAGCTGACGCGACCGGTCGCCAACGCATCGCCGAGATTAGCCTCGCTGCCTGTGAAGAGATTGTCGATGCAGACAACCTCACGCGCACCATCGCGCAACAGGCGATCCACCAGATGGCTACCGATAAACCCTGCCCCGCCGGTGACGAGGACACCGCTTCCCGAGATCGAAGGACGCGACGTCACTTTAAAATCTCCGACTGAATACGCTCGCAGATCCGTGCAGCATCCACCGCAGCGTCGACGCCCGCACCCGCCGCGTCAGCATTGCCACGGCACCGCGCCATGAAGCTCTGCAATTCGCTCAACAAAGCTTCCTGTGACGGCACCTCCACCGTCTGCTCCAGGGCACTGATGGTGTATGGCTCACCCTCATTCTGACGGATTTCCGATTGCCGATTGATGAGCAGTTCCTTGCGAAGCAATTCGCAATTGATGAACATGTCCACGCAGGTCGCCTGGATCATCCGCATCTTCTTTTCGGTGACCCGGCTGGCCTGAATACGCGAGAACCGCCCATTTTCGTGCGTTAGCATTGCAGAGGCGAAATTGATCATGGGCCCGTCGGCGAGCCCGTGGGCCGAGACGTCGGCAACGGGGCCGTTCAGATACAATGCCAGATCAATATCATGGATCATGAGATCGGTGACCACGTCCACATCGGTGATACGTGCGCTCAGCTTGTTGGTGCGAGCGAAGTCGACACTGATGACCTGATCCGACTTCGCCAAGATCGCAGCGAGCTGCTGCACCGCCGGATTGTAGCGCTCGATAAATCCAATCTGGATATCGATGCCTTCGGTTCTCGCAAATGTCGCCAGCTCCACCGTATCCTCGAGCGAGTGAGCCAGCGGCTTTTCGACGAAAATCTTGCGAACGAACAGTGCAACTCTGCGGACGTACTCGGCGTGCGTGCTCGTCGGCGTGCAGATCACGACCGCCTCGGCCAGAGGCAACAAGCTGTCGAGATCCGGAGACCAGGCTGCACCGTGGGTTTCCGAGGCGCGCGCGGCCTTGGCGTCGTCTATGTCGTGGACGAAAACCAACTCGACATCCTTCATGAGCGACAGCACGCGCAGATGGTTCTGCCCCATCTTGCCAAGGCCAAGAAGCCCGACTTTCACTGGCGCCATCCGTGTCATTCGTCGCTGCTCCCGATCTTGTTGCCGGCCCGATCGATTTTCGAGACGAATCTGGCCGGGCTGCCCATAACGAGCGTGTAGGGTTCAACGTCGCGCGTAACGACGCTGCCGGCGGCAACCATGGCGAACTCGCCGATCGTGATGCCGCAGACCAACGTAGCATTCGCCCCGATCGAGCACCCGTCCTTGAGAACCGTCGGAGCGACCTTCCAGTCGGTGTTGAAGGCGCGCGGAACGCGATCATTGGTGAACGTGACATTCGGGCCGACGAACACATCGTCGCCGATCGTCACGCCATTGTAGACAGAGACGCTGTTCTGGATCTTGGTGCGGCTCCCGATCCGGACTCCGTGATCGATGTAAACATCCTTGGACAAGATGCAGTCTCGGCCGATCTCGACGGCTTCACGGATTTGGACATTGATCCATATCTTCGTTCCATCACCGATACGCGCTTGGGCCGACACATGCGAAGAGGCATGCGCGAAAAATGGCGCATCAACACTCGAAGTCATTGGGGAACCCTCGAAGAAGTGGTGTCATGATCACCGAACCGGTCGCATAGCTGCCGTGATCGTCATGAGCAATGTGGAATTGCCGCCGTCATCGCCGCCTCCTAGGTTGAGGGCTCATTTGATCCACTCGGCGAGGACGGCGACGAGAGCGATGGCGGCGACGAGAGCGATGGCGGCGAGGTAGTTTGCGGCGTGTCGATCTTATCGAGTTGCAATGCAACGCCAGTTCTTGAGGCGGCAGAACAGGCGTTCGATGACGTTCCCGCGCCGATAGACACGCTTGTCGAGCGAGTGTGGGGTTCGACGGGTTCCGATTGATGCGGTGCTGCCTGAGCAAGTTGCGCAGGCTGTCGGCATCGTAGGCTTTGTCGGCGAGTAGGCGGCGGGCTGTTTTGGCGGCCTGCCGCAGCGATCGCCATGGAGATGTCGACGATGTTGCCCGGCGTCAGCGCGAGGGCACCGGTCTGCCGCGTTCATGGGCCAGGCAATGGATCTTGCAGGTCCTGCCACCGCGCGAGCGGCCGATCGCTTCGCGCCACTCCCCTTTTTGCGCCTGCTGCCGAATGGTGTGCTTTTACATGGCCGCTATCGATCGACAGCTCGGCGGGCACCGATCCCGATGCCACGATTTTCTCGAACAATCTCCCAGATGCCATGCCCGGCCCGCGATTGTAGCGATTGTAGATCGTCGTCGGTGGACCGTACGCAGCAGTACGTCACGCCATCGGACCCGATCTTGCACACAGGCAAAATGCCCGAGATCGCCCCGATCGTCACCCGCGGCTTCCCAGCCGCCTATGCGGAAGATGGGGCTCTATCTCCGCCCAAGCCTATCTGATAGCCAAAGCAGATGATTCGGCATCACGCCCTCCCGCCCGAACTCAAAGCAGCTGCATGTTCGTGCAGCGAATCAAGTAAATGAATAGGTTCTCAACCTAGGCCCGTGACCGGCGAGCAACCTCCCCCACCAGGCGCATCATATATTGGGGAAGAACCAGCTGACGTCGCCAGCGTGACGGCTCCTTATACAACCGATACAGCCATTCCAGATTGTTCTCGACCATGAACCGAGGCGCACGCCGCTTGGTGCCGGCCAGAATGTCCAGCGCCCCCCCACAGCCCACGATAAAGACGTCGGGCACCGCCCGGATAATCCTGGCTGCGACCAGCTCCTGACGCGGCGATCCCATCGCCAGCATCATCACCTGCGGTCGGGCCTCTGCGACGGCCGCACTTAGCTCTTCCTCGCCCACATACCCGTTTAGCCGCCCCACGATGCGGATGCCTGGATACCGGGCGGCTATGGTCCGCGCCGCGCCCTCATTGGTCTGCTCGGAAGCGCCACCAACGAACAAGCGCCACCCGCCCGCGTCGCTGGCCTCGAGAAGCATGCGCGGCAGGTCGATCTTGGCAGCACGCACGCCATGAAGCATGCGCAAGCCGAGCACCGCACCTGCGCCGTCTGCAACAGGTAGAACAGCGCCATCGATGACGGCCCTCAAAGCGCTGTCGCGCTCGAAGCGCTGGATCTTCTCCGCGTTGATCGCCACCGAATAGCCGCCGCCCCCGCCAGAAACGAGCTCGCCAAGCGCCTTCTTGACCTCCTCTGCGTTTGGAAATGCAATGCACGGGCAACCCAGTACGGTGAATGTCTGCACACCGGGAATCACGCTTCCCCCAGCAGATAGGCGATGTTCCACTCTTCAAGGACCCACAGCGCGAAGAGTTGACGCTCGAGACTGCCACTGCGGGCGGCCCTATGCCGGTCCAGCAGTGAACGGGCAGCCGCGACATCGAGGTAGGTCCGTGTGAATGAGCGGGGTCGCTCGACCATCTCTGCAACATGGTGGCCCAGATGATCCCGCAACCATGCCGCAATCGGGCTCTGAAAGCCCTTCTTCGGGCGATCGACTATCTCTCCTGGCAGCAGCGCGCGACTGACTTGCTTGTGCAGCAATTTGCCCGTGCCGGCGAGGCGCCCCCCCCGGCGCCACTTTCCAGGGGTCTGCTCGACAAGTCGGAGATAGTCGCGATCAAGGAGCGGAACGCGAACCTCCAGACCCCAAGCCATTGACAGCTTGTCGCCGAGCATCAGCAGATTGTCGGGTAGGCTGGACCGCGTTTCCATCGCCAGCAAGCGCTCGAGAAAGGTGCTTTCGTGCGGTAAGATTTCTCGGAGCGGCTCCAAGGCCGCAGCGCCCGCTGCACCTGGTGTCGAACCGCCGCGGATCCACGCCCGGTCAGAATCGTCGAACAGCATGTGCAGCCGTGACCAGGATTCGGCCTCAGTCCCGGGCTGCATGACCGCCCGGAGGCGGGACCAGCTATCCTGAAATCGGCCGAGAACAGGCAGACGCTTGGGCACCACGGACCCAAACGGGGTCAGCGCGCCCCGCAACGCAGCGACCCGATGCCGTCCATAGCCGCCCCACGGCTCGTCCGCGCCCTGGCCGCTGAGCACCACCTTGCGGTGTTTGGCGACTGCCTCACAAAGTAGGAAATAGCTGAATAGCGAGGTGGTGACGACGGGCTCTTCGAGATGGCGAATCAATGCCCGCATTCCGTTGATTGCTGCATCCGCGTCGATGTGCAGCTCATGATGGTCCGTGCCGAGAAGGCGCGCCGTCTCGCGGGCCTCAGCGAACTCGTTGGACCAATGGTCTTGGGCATAGCCGACACAGAAGGTGTCGATTTTCCCTCCCGCACGCACTGCGGCTGCGGCCACGACCGCAGAATCCACGCCGCCAGACAGAAGGATTCCAACAGGCACGTCGGCCACCAACTGACTCTCGACCGCCTTCAGAAGGGCATCGCCTATGATCGTCGCGCGAGCTAGACGCGGCGTGGCACGGTCGATCGGCGGAGCTGCATTGGCAAACATCCGCTGCTCCGACACCGCGCCCGCTTCATCGATCCAGATCAGGTGCCCCGGCTTCAGCTTCCGCACACCTCGAAACAGCGTCGCCGGACCCGGCACGAAGCGAATATCAAGGAACGTATCCAATGCCGCTTCATCGACGGCCGGGACACAGCCGGCGCCTTGCAGGGCGCCAACCTCCGATGCGAAGGCACAAGAGCCGTCGGCCAAGGTCGCATAATAAAGCGGCTTGATTCCTTGCGCGTCCCGCGCAAGCAGAAGCCGCCGATTCAGGTGATCATAGGCAGCGATCGCGAACATGCCGTTCAATCGGGCCAGTCCAGCCTCACCCCACCGATCCAGAGCAGCCAGGATCACTTCGGTGTCAGATTGCGTCTGGTAGGAATAATCGGCCAGCGGCCCGTTCCGCAGTTCGCGGTAGTTGTAGAGTTCACCGTTGTAGATCAGTGTCCAGCGTTCGGACGCCGAATGCATCGGCTGGGCGCCGCCAGCGATATCGATGATCGACAATCGCCGATGCGCGAGCGCGACGTTCGGACCTTCCCAAAAGCCGTAACCATCAGGTCCGCGGTGCCGAATCGCGTCCGCCATCTTCGCAGTGCCCGCCCTCGACGCAGCAGGACCAGCCTGGCCCGCAATACCGCACATGCTATTCCGACTCCTGGATCATGCCCGCGTAAATCGCCTCGAGCCTGGCTGCGAGTGTCGTCATGGAAAAGCGTCGCTCGATGCTGCTAGTCGCCGCTTCCCGATCAAAGGCCGATAGCTTGCCCGCCATGTCGAGGATAGCCCGACTCAACGCGATCGGATCGCCCGGAGCGACGAGAGGCAGTGACAATGGGCCCAGTACTTCCTCCGGCCCCCCGCAACGCGTGGCCACGACAGGAAGGCCACAGGCGAGCGCTTCAGCCGAGACCAGACTGAAGGTCTCGGCCAGGCTAGGCACAACCAGCATGTCATGCCGTGCATAAATGGCCGGCATTGCCGCACGAGAGACCGACCCGTGCCATACTAGCCGGTCTTCGATATGCAGGCTACGGGCCTGGGCTCGCAGGGCTTGCTCCTGCGGGCCCAGGCCGACGAGGGAAAGACACCAGTCCAGGCCCTCCGGCAGCAGTCGAACAGCCTGAAGCAAATCCGAAACACCCTTTCCCGCGGTTAAACTCCCGACAAACAGCAGGTGGATCTGCGAGCTGCTGCTGAAATCCGGGGAGGTCCGACAAAACAAGCTGGTGTCGATCCCGTTATAAAGAACCTCCGCGTTGGCCGCGCCGTTCGGGAAGTAATGCTTCATGTCTCGCACTAGGCTAGCCGAGACGCCAAAAAGCCTCCTCGCGTCGGCATAGGCACGGTTTATCATCCGATGCCCGTGCGCGGTCCACCAGAAGGCGTCCAGCGGACCTGAATGCTCGGTCAGACACCAGGGGACGGAGCTCCCGGCCAAAGCCAGACTGGTGATTACACCCGCCGGACGGACGGCATGCGCATGGACCACATCCGGTTGCTCTGCTCGAAGGATCTGCGCCAGCCGGCGCGACGGAATCGAAGGTGCGTAGAAGCCCAGCACGCGATGCCAGGGCCACGGCACTGCGATCCGCACGTGCGGGAGACCGTCCTCGACGCTGCGCCGTGCGCGCAGCACCGGCCCAGGCGCATCACGGTCGAAAACGATGACGCTTACGTCGTGCCCGCGGCGCGCAAGCGCGACTGCCTGTTCCCTGACGAAGCTCCCCCGCGCCGGCGCCCGATCGCTGCTATACCAGGAGGGAACGATCGCGATTTTCACGCGACTGCTCCTTATATGCCAAGGCCAGGAACATTCCGACCGTCACGAGCGGCGTCGCCGCGAAGGCGACGTGGCCCACGAAGACCGAATAGAGTATGACGGCGACGAACACGAAGGCCCAGGCCGTGTCTACCTTCACCTGGCGAGCCGACAGCGTCTTGCTGCACATATACCCCCATATCAAGACGCCGTAGAACCAACCCGCGAAGATGATGCCGCCGCCGCCGAGCGTATCGATCAGATCCGATTCGACCGACTTTCCGGCAATCTCGAACCAGAAGTTCGAGAAACCTATGCCAAAGATCAGCTCGGTCAGGCTGAAGCTCTGTATGGTCATGATGATGATGTCGAGATCGGCGAATCGTCCGCCGGTCAGGGTCGAATTGACACCATAGGTGCTGATGAAGAATGTCGAGGCTTCGGCCGCCTTGAGAAACGGCAGCACCGCCAGAAAGATGGTGTCTGCAAATGAGATAACCAGCGCCGCAACCATTAAGAACATTACTAGATTGACGAACCAGTTGAAGTTTAACCACCGGCCCACATACCATAGCGCCAGAATGGGCATGACCACGAAGCCCGATTTCGTTCCAAGCGTATAGATCAGGAAAATGGTCATCAGTAGCAGAAGGGCGCTCTTCCACCAATTATCCGCCATTCTTATCTGAAGATACCACCAGGACAGTACGAAAGTTAGGGTCACTTCGTTCGCCGCCTGATAGAATCCTTTGGAACCATAGTCGGCGGCACCATAGCTCGTAAGCGAAATTCCCAAACTGTCAGAGACAAGCACGGACAAGGTCGTCGAGAGCCATGTCGCAATAAAGTAAACTCGGGCGAGCCGGTCGACAGCGTGGATGTTGAGAAAGAGCAGTACGATCAGTATGGCGTTGAGCAATATCGGGCCACGGGCGATATACAGCATATCTTCGGCCGCACTTCCCAGCCCGAACGACTGGCGCACTCCTGCGCCCACGATCAGAAGCACCGTGACGCTCAGTGCGAGCGCGGCATAGCCTTTGTGTATTCGGCCGGCGATCAGGAAGACCAGCAGCAGGAAGATCGCACCCGCTTTATACGCGATCGCGAACCAGGTGATGGTCGTGTAGGTCGTCAAAGCGCCGGAAACGATGTCCGCAACCGGCAGAAGACCGTAATAGAATAGAAGCAGGTGCAGAAAGCCGTCGCTTTCGTGCCCCTCCCGACCCGCAGCGTGCTCGATCGCTATCGGATGATTTTGGGTGACAGCCAACTCAGTTCCCGATGCATACGCTCCGACCACGGAACGAGATTTTCGCCTGCCCAGGCTCCCGCGCCCTCCCGCAGACGTTCGCGCTCGCCCGGATCGTCGAGCAGCGTCGTTAGCGCACTATGAAGCGCTTCACTATCGTCAACGGGAAGAAGCCGGCCGTTGACGCCGTCGGCGATTACAGTGCCGGTCGCGCCATTGTCGAGCGTCACGATCGGCATGCGATTGATCAGCGCCTCGAACAGCGGATTGCCGCAATTGCTGAGGTCGTAAAGCGAAAGGAAGATGTCCGCACCGCTTAGTGCGAGCGCCACCTCGGAACGCTCGAGCGGGCCAAGAAAATGCACCCGGTCGGATATGCCAAGCTCGCGCGCCAACGCCTCAAGTCCCGCGCGGTGCTCGCCGTCACCCGCAATGAGCAACCGCGCGTTCGGGTGGCTATCGCGCAGCCGGGCCGTGGCACGAATACCTCGGTCGATCCGCTTGAGTGGATTGAGCCGGCTCAGCATCAGAATATGGCTGTGGGAGGGATCCAGCCCGAAATGTGCCAGAGCGACCTCGCGGTCCGCCTTGGGCGCCATCAGCGCCGCGCCGATTCCGTTACGGATATGCAGCAGCCGCTCGGCGGTTGCCGAACGATTCCAGTACTGCCAAACTTCGTCGCCCTTAGTGCCGTCATTAGTCATGATATAGGCATCTGCAGGCAAGGCCAGCGCCAGAAACTCCTCGAGCTTGCGAAGCATGTGGAGCAGGTTCTTGTGCGAACTGTACACAAACACGCCCTGGATGCGGTGGACGCGCAATTCCCGCTTGCGCCGCATCAGGCGCGTCAACGCTGCGGTGATGATCGCGGATGCTTCGTAGGCGTAGAAGATTGCCGGACGCTGCGTGCGGAGCAGGCGCAGGGTGGTAGGTAGCGCGAGCAGCGGGAAGAACAACAGGCGGTCCAATTTGGCCTGAACCCTGGCCGGCAGCCAACCCAGGCGGGGGATTTTGAACCGATGGACCTGGACGCCTTTTATATCGATGTCCACCGAGCGCTCGTGCGCCACGCCGAGCACCGGACGCTTCCAGAAAGTCACGTAGTCGACCTGCCAGCCGGCCCGCGCATAACCTGCCAGCGTTTCGTACAGGCTGGGCGCACCCTGACCCGGGCCGATCGACCAAGGCTCGAGAAAGCTCAGGATCAGGATCCGGTTGTCGCTCATCGGTCAGCCCTGAGCCGTTGCGCCGGACCTGTCGTCTTCAAGAAGCGTGGCGACAATTCGACGCGAGGCGATGCCGCCGCCATAAAGATCGGTAGCAAAGGCGGCGGGATCGACGTGCTGCACGATGGCCGCCGTTATTTCCGCGGGATCCGTGCCCACCAGCCGGTTTACCCCAGCCTCGACGAGTTCGAGCCACTCGGTCTCCTCGCGTAGCGTGACGCAGGGCACACCGTGGAAGAATGCCTCCTTCTGAACCCCGCCGCTATCGGTCACGATTACCGCAGCATTGCTCTCCAGTGTGATCATCTCGAGATAGCCGACCGGGTCGATCACTCGGACATTGGCCGGCAGATCGACTCCGAATTCCGCTAGCCGCCCGCGAGTACGCGGATGCAGCGGCAGGACGACGACACGCCCGCTCGCTGCGAGACCGGCCACGATCCCGCGCAGGCGAGCAGCATCGTCGACATTCTCCTTACGGTGAGTAGTACAGAGCACATATTCGCCCCGCACAACGCCGATATCGGCAAGCAGCGCCGCGCTGCGCGCCTGGGCAGCCGGCGCGAAATGCAGCGCTGCATCGTACATCACGTCGCCTACCAAATGGCACGTGGCAGGATCGACCCCTTCGCGCGCCAGATTCTGCATCGCCGCTTGCGACGGGGCGAACAGCAGGGTCGAGCAATGATCGGTCAATACGCGATTGATCTCCTCGGGCATCGCACGATTGAACGAGCGCAGCCCGGCCTCGACATGTACGATCGGGATCAGCAGCTTGGCCGCCGCGACTGCGCTCGCCAAGGTTGAATCGGTATCGCCGTAGACGAGCACCTGGTCTGGAGCCTCGTCAAGCAAGACAGCCTCAATCGCTTCGATCATGCGGCCCGTATTCTGGCCGTGGCGCCCTCCTCCGATCCCCAGATGATGCCGCGGCTGCGGGATGGCGAGATCTTGGAAGAAAACGTCCGACATGTTGGCGTCGAAGTGCTGACCCGTATGCACCATCACTTCAGTAACAGCGCCGTGTTCCGCAAATGCACGCGAAACGACAGCGGCCTTGATGAACTGCGGTCGGGCACCGACTACGGTTACCACTTTCATATTAGGTCCCAAGCTGACGAGGAAATGCGTGCGACGGCGTCACAACAGCCGCACCACATTGAGGACGGTGAGCACCGCGATGATCGAGAAAGGCAGGACGATCCTGACGGGCAGGCGATATAGCCGCTGACTGAAACGGATGTAAAGACTTAGCCGCAGCACCGCCGCCATCGTCGCGGAGGCGATCGCGCCCCACACGCCGAAGACCGGAACCAGCGCAAAGCTGGCGACTGCGCTCAATGCGCCCATCGACAGATTGATCCTGCTGATGAGCCGGGTGTCCTTGGCAATGTCGATCCCCATGAAGAATATGTACATGTTCGACAGCGTTGACGACAGAATCAGGAAGAACACGAACGGTGCGGCCGCCGCGAACCGGGGCCCCGCCAGGAAAGTGACCAGCGGCAGCGAGGCTACCGAAAGCAGTGCCATGATAACGATGCAAAGCGCAGCCGTGAGATGGAAGAGCCGCGCGACGAGCTTTTTCGTGGCCTCGTCGCCGTGCGACCGATAGACGATCGGAGTCATTGCCGAGCTGGCGACGGTGAAGGCCATTGCCGCAATCGAACCGAACTTGGCAGCTACGCCATAATAGCCGAGTTCTACGAGCCCGGCATATCGGCCAATCAGGAGCCGATCGAGCCCAAGCGACAGTGCAACGCCGAACGAGGAGATGACGATAGGCGACGAATAGCGCAACATCTCGCGTGTGACCGCGGGATGTGGAATGACCCAGGGGCGCCCGAATGCGCGGGTGAGGAATAGCGTGGCCAGCACCGCACCGATGCAGTTGCTGGCGATCTGCGAGACGAAATATTCGCCGATCGTCAGCCCGTCGAGCGAGAAGAGGATCACGGTGACGAGATTGAGAGCGATGATCGCGATGTTCATCGTCACCGCTGCCGTCGCCTTCTGCAGATAGCGGAACTGCGTCTGGAGTGTGGACACCCAGGCCAGCGTGGCCAGGTAGATCAGCACGGCGATCGTATAGGGCAGATAACTCAGCGGAATTCCGGCGGCGCGAAACAGCGGCGCCCGCAGAACATACAGCAACACCGAGGCAGCGAGGAAGGTCCAGGCCGTAAATGCGATGGTCGAATAGATTATCGATTTCTGACGTTCGGGATCCTCGGCTTCCGGGAGGAGCCTGGCCATCGCCTGATTGATCTCCAGCGGGATCAGCAGCAACGCGAAGACCGACATCGCCGCCACATATTCGACGAAGCCCATGTCCGCTGGCCCAAGATGGCGCGCGTAGATGGGCAGCAGGATGATGCCCACGGCGCGTGCCATGAAGGTGGGAAGCGAATAGAGTACCGCGTCCCGAGCGAAACGGCGCATCATGCTATGGAAGCGCCTGCCACCGCATCCAGAATCCGGCGCCGCAGCCTTGGCCGATCTGACAGGCCCAGCCCGGCTTCGCTCACTTCCGCGAGATAATGTTTCATCTGCTCGCGCCACGCAGCGCTGGAGAGGCCCCATCCGCCGACATAATCGATCGAGTCCGGATCGGCGATCCAGCTCTCGGGAATGTTGCCCTCGGCCAGGCGCAAGACACGCGCGGCCACCTTTTCAGGAGTCCAGTTCGCCAGGAGAAACGCATGCGCGCGCGCGCCTTCGCGACGGCGCAACGTTGCGTCCGCCACCAGTCGCCTGAGCTCCGTTTCAAATGATTCGGGATCGATGAATACCGTCGGCGCTGGCTTCTGGTTGGGGTTGTCGTTCCCATATTGCGCGACATAGAGGCTGCCCACGATCGCGGGCTTGCCGAAGGCCGCAGCTTCCGCTCCGAAGGTCGCCAACGGCATGTCGGAATAGAGCTCGTCGACAACGATGTCACAGGTGCGCAACTGCCGCAGCACCTCGCTGTTAGCCACGCCGATCAGTTCGATCAGCTCGACGGCGATCCCCTCCTCGTGCATCTGCGCCACAGCTTTGCGCACCTCGTAGGTGCCCTTGGCGACAGGCCGCGAAGGCGCGTGCAGGATGCGGACCGGCGCATCGTCTGCCCTGGGCGCGGCTTCCCCTGCCAATGCGGAAGGCGGGACTGGCATCGGTACGCCGATCTCCGACAGGCGGACAAAGGGTCTGGTCGAAAATTGTGCCGTACCGGTGTGATTGACGATCACGGTGGCATAGCGTTCCACGCGCGCCATCAGTTTGCGAATGGCGCGTGTCTCCGCGGCGATCGTGCGCGGATTGAAAGCGCCGTGGTGATCGTCGAGATGCTTGCCGCTGAGATAGGGCGGGCGGGCGTCGGATCCGAGGAAGATGACGATCGTCCGCTTGCCGAGAAGCTTCAGAAGAGGAAGCTCGAGGAACCTGAAAAACGAGCCGTAGCCGGAGAAGACAAAGACATCATAATGCCGGAGCGCGTGGACAAAGCCGATCAGCCGGATGGCCTTGTCGGCGAAACGAGCCAGCAGGCGCCAGGCGCCGCCCCGCGCCGCCTTGCGCATCCAGGAGTCAAAGGTGGATTTCAGGAAATAGTCGGGAACCTGGTAGTTGAACTTGTGCGGGGGGATATAGAGGAAATGCTCGCACGGCACCCCAAGCGCTTCGAACCCGTTGCGAAGCTGGCCGAGATAGCCTGCGACTTCACCCGGACCGATGGAGATTCCACGTACCAATTTTCACCTGTGCGTGCGGCCGCGGCATCGTACCGGCGCCCCGCCGGTGCGATGCCGAGAGCAGATCAAAGCGTCTCGAGAACGGCGCCGGCGATCCGCTGGATCTGCTCGTCGGTGAGATACGGGCTCATCGGCAGGCTGATCACGCGCTTCGCGAGGTCCTCCGCCACCGGCAAGCTGCCCTCGGGTTGCCCCAGATACTCGAAAACCGGCTGTAGGTTGAGCGGTACCGGATAATGAACCGCGGTGGGCACGCCCTTGTCCTTCAGCGTCTGCTGCGTGGCCGCGCGATCGGGCACGAGCAGCGTATACTGCGCATAAGCCGAGACGTTGTGCGCTTCGACGAACGGCGTCACCGCCTTGCCGGCGAACCGCTCGTCATACGCCTTTGCGATCCGCTGACGCGCTTCCAGTTCTGAAGGGAAGATCGCCAGCTTAGCGAGGAGCACGGCCGCCTGAATGGAATCGAGCCGCCCGTTAATGCCGAGACGCGGATGATGATAATGACGATCCTGGCCGTGGACGCGGATCTCGCGCATCAGCTTGGCGAGAGCGTCGTCATTGGTGAACAGCGCGCCACCATCGCCGTAGGCGCCCAGCGGTTTGGAAGGGAAGAAGCTGGTCGAACCGATTTGGGAAAGACCACAGGAGCGGCGCCCCTTGTACGTCGCCCCGAAGGACTGCGCCGCGTCCTCAATGACGACGAGACCATGCTTGTCGGCTATCGCATTGAGCGCGTCCATCTCGGCGCACTGGCCGTAGAGCGAGACAGGCATGATCGCCTTGGTCCGGGAGGTGATCGCCGCCTCGATCTTGTCGGGATCGATGTTGTAGGTGCGCGGATCGACGTCGACGAAGACAGGCTTCGCGCCGATCAGTGCGATCATCTCGCCGGTCGCGATGAAGGTGAACGGTGACGTGATGACCTCATCGCCGGCACCGATGCCGCACGCCATCATCGCGATCAGCAACGTGTCCGTGCCGCTGCTTGCCCCGATGCAATGCTTGACGCCGACATAGTCGGCCAGCGCCTCCTCGAGCGCCCCCACCTCAGGGCCCATGATGTACTGGCCATGATCGAGCACCGCGGCGATGCCTGCATCGACTTCCGTCTTGATGCGGGCATACTGACTCTTCAGATCGATGAAGGGAATGGGGTTCAACATGAGCAGATGCCGTCCTTCAGAGTGTAAACAGTACCGGTAATCTCGCAGGTCGCAGTGGCGTCTCCCTCGAGCGGAAGATCGAGCCTTTCGCCGTGCTGGCTCATCCACCCGATCTGCCGCGCGGGAACCCCTGCCATCAGGGCATAATCCTTGACGTCGCGATTGATCACGGCGCCGGCGGCGACAAAGGCGTATTGACCGACGGTGACTCCGCAGACGATCGTCGCGTTGGCGCCCAGCGTGGCTCCTCGGCGAATGACCGTACGACGATATTCTTCCTTGCGGGTGACCGCGGAGCGCGGGTTGTACACGTTGGTGAAGACCATCGACGGTCCGCAGAACACGTCGTCCTCCAGCGTCACTGCATCATAGACACTGACGTTGTTCTGGATCTTGCAATTGTCGCCGATCACGACGTCGTTGCCGACAAATACATTCTGTCCGAGCGAGCAGCCGCGACCGATCCGCGCCTGGCCGCAAACATGCACCCAATGCCAAATCCGTGTGCCCGCCCCGATCGCAGCCCCTTCATCAACGATAGCGGTAGCGTGAATCTCACCCATAACGGCCCCGATCAATATTCGAGCGGGAGCGACACGGTCTTGCCGTCGCGAGCTGACAGATAAGCGGCGACCAGCAATTCCAGCGATTTCAGCCCTTCCCGTCCATCGGTTTCCGGCTCGGCCTCGCCGCGCAGTGCCTCCACGACATTGCGATAGTAAAGCGGGTGGCCGAAGCCATAGACCGACGTGGTTTCATAGCTGGCGTTTGCGATCTCGGCATCATAGGGCGCGCTGTCGGCAAAGTCCCAGACCTGGATCTCGTTTACTGCGACACCCCCGATCCTGACGGTACCCTTTTCCCCGAGGATGGTGATGCTTCCTTCCAGATTGTTCGGGTAGGTCAGCATCGTCACGCTCATCGAGCCAAGTGCGCCCGAACGCCAGCGGATGTTCAGCACGCCGGTATCCTCGACTTCGATGTCTCGCGTGGTGCTCATCATCGCGTGCACCTTCTCGACCGGGCCGATCAACCAATCGAGCAGATCCACATAGTGGCTCGCCTGGTTCATGAAGGCGCCGCCGTCGAACTCCCAGGTTCCACGCCACTTCGCCTGATCGTAATAGGATTGGGGACGGGTCCAGAAGACGTTCAGGTTGACGAGATGGATCTTGCCGAACCGCCGCTCGGTCACCGCGCGCTTGAGCCACTGCAGCGTCGCGTTCCGGCGATTCTGCTTAACTACGAAGAGGCGAACAGAGGCGTCGTCGCATGCCTTCACCATGCGGATACCATCTCCCATCCGCGTCGCCATCGGCTTTTCGGTGATCACATGTACCTTATGGCTCGCCGCCAATTCGGCCTGCTCAGCGTGCAGTCCGCTCGGGGTGCAGAGAGCAACCGCGTCCAGCTGCTCCCGATCCAGCATCTCCGACATGCTGGCATAGCCACGCACGGCCTCATTCTCGCGCGCGCGCCGTGCCTCGGGATCGATGTCGCACACCGCGACAAGTTCGAAATCCTCCGGATAAGCCTCGATCGATCCGAAGTGATTCTTCGAAATGCGACCGCATCCAACAACGCCGATGCGGATCTTGCGCCCAGTTATCGGTTCAAAAATCTTTAGCATGATGATCTTTCGAACTGGGTTTCAAAAACGGAAAACGGAGAAACCTGCCGCTTCGGCATCGCTCCGTTCGTAGAGGGACTTGAGGTCACCAAGCACCGGCCGCGGGCTTCCACAAAGTGCGCGTAGTGCCGCGGGGGTCAGCGCGCGATACTCGCTATGCCCTACCGCGACGATGAGGCTGTCCACGGGCGACAGGTCATCCATCTGGACGAGGTCGATCCCGTACTCGGCCCGAACCTCGTCGGCATCCGCCCAAGAATCTGCAACGACCACGTTGACATTCCAGTTGCGCAGTTCCCGAACTAGATCGATCACCTTGCTGTTGCGAATGTCAGGGCAATTCTCCTTGAAGGTAATGCCCAATATACCGACCGTACTTCCTGCAACATGTATATTGTTGTTCAACATCCGCCGCACAACGGAGCGCGCAGCATAGCGCGCCATGTTGTCATTGATCCGGCGGCCGGCCAGGATCACTTGCGGATTATAGCCGACAGCTTCGGCCTTGTGCGTCAAATAATAAGGATCGACGCCAATGCAGTGCCCCCCGACCATGCCGGGCCTGAAAGGCAGGAAGTTCCATTTGCTGCCCGCTGCTTCAAGCACATCGACCGTATCGAGGCCGAGCCGATCGAAGATCACCGACAACTCGTTCACCAGCGCGATGTTGAGATCCCGTTGAGTGTTCTCGATGACCTTTGCCGCTTCCGCGACCCGGATGGACCTGGCCCTGAAGGTTCCTGCCGTAATGATCGAGCCATATAGCGCGTCCACGGCCTCAGCGATCTCGGGCGTCGAGCCGCTGGTGATCTTGCGGATCTTCGTCAGCGTGTTGACCTTGTCCCCCGGATTGATCCGTTCGGGACTATAGCCGCAAAAAAAGTCCGTGTTGTACTGAAGGCCCGAATGCGCTTCGAGCACAGGAACGCAGACCTCCTCGGTGCAGCCGGGATAGACGGTCGACTCATAGATGACGATGGCACCCTTGCGGATCGCCTTGCCGACCGTTTCGCTCGCCCGCACGAGCGGCGCCAAATCGGGTCGATTGACCTCATCGATAGGCGTAGGCACCGTGACGATGAAGATGTCGCATTCGCTGAGACGGGCGACATCATCCGTGACTTCCAGTCCCGAGGCGGCGCTTAATGCCTCCGCATCCACCTCAAGGGTCGTGTCGATCCCCTTGCGAAGATCGGCGACACGTGCCGCGGAAATGTCAAAGCCGACGACTGAACGCGATTTCCCGAACTCGACGGCCAGCGGAAGGCCGACATAGCCAAGGCCGATGACGGCGATCTTACCCCGCAGTTCCAAACGAAACCTCCTTAATCAACTGACGCAAAGGTCCCTTGCCGTAATCTTGCCGGCAACCGTGACTCTCGCGATTGTCTATATCCGTGCCAAACCGACACTGCGGATGGTGATCGTGGAATCTTCCTGTGCGTCCCCGCCGCGAACTGTCAATCTGAACTGTGTCGCGCGGCACTCCTCGGCGATCGTCAGCTTAAGCCCACGACGCTGGTCCCCCGGCTGCTGAGGGATTTCGTCCTTCAACATCTCGCGTGGGCCCTGGTCCGTCAGGCAGAAGATCGTCCAGAAGGCTCGCGCCATCGGTGAAAGGCGGGGCATTTCGATCTGCTGCTCGAAGCGCCAAGCGCCAGGCGCGAGTACGAAGACGCGATCAGCGGCTATACCGCCGGTACCCGAGCCCGCCGCCACCGTCAGTCCCACCTTTTCCTCGAATCGGGTTTCGATACCGAGATCCTCGACCGTGCTCCACGTGAACGGCCGCAGATCAGCCCGCATGGCCGCCGGGGAAAAGCCGAATTGACCCAAGGACTCCAGTGCCTCCCTCGTGCTCACCATTCCCTGAGCATAGCGATAGGCGACATCGACCTGATTCTTTGAAACAAGCTTGTTGAGCATCATCGTCTCTAGAGGACGATCGCTCGGAACCGCCCGGCTTCCGCCCATCCTCGTTAGCAGGTCTGCGACGTCGGCTGGATTCGCCGCCTGATCGATGGTTATCCCTATAAAATCATAGGCCCAAGGCCGGTTTGCCTTGATATAGGGAGACAGGTCGCGACGGATCGTCGGATCCGAAACCGCGGCAGTAAGCACGGGAAACAACAATTCCCTGCTATTCGGATGCGCTGACAGGGCGCGGTCGTAGTGCCTGAGCACTTCGGCGACGTCCTCGCGAGTTACCGCGTCCTCGAGCAGCCAGAGTTGTGTCGATAGATCCCGCGCCGACACGTTCTCCGACAGGCGCATTCGCGCACGCGCGACACTCAGGTTTTGGTCCACCATGAACGAAGAAAGCGCGAAGATACGCAGTGCGTCGGCCTCGAGAGGGTTCCGCGAGAGGACCCGCAAGGCGGCATCTCGCCACCGAGCAGGAACCTTGATCTCACCCTTGCCCGCGACAAACATCTGGTCGAACTGCTTGGCCAGCACCTCGGCGTCGTTCGCACTGAAGACCACTATATGATCATGGCTGGCGCCACGAAAGGTCTGCGAAGCCGCATTCCCGCCCGCTATGAACGCGACAACAACTGCCAAGCCCCAGAAGGAAACAAAACCTAAACTGAAGCGCGTGAAACGCAACATCGAGATCAGGATTCTGCAGACGCCGCGCCGTAGCGCCGGCCATAACCATAGCCATAACCGCCGCCATAACCATAGCCCGAGCGATGCTGTGCCACCTTGGTCAATACGACACCGAAAATGTTGGCATGCCCCATCCGCAACCGGTCGATCGAGGCACGGATCGCACGAACCGCGATTCCATGGGATTCCACGACAAAGACCGTTCCCTCGACGGCACGGGACAGCAAGGGTGCGTCGGTCAAGCCGAGAACCGGCGGAGAGTCGATTATGACGTGGTCGTAGACCTGCAGCCACTCGGCCAGCAGCGCGGACAGACGTTCACCGCTCAGCAATTCGGCCGCGCTTGGGGGCACAGGCCCCGACGTCAGCACCGACACGTTCTTCAACGCCGTTTCGTGGACCAGCGAACGCCACTCGTTCTGGCCGGAAAGCAAATTACTGAGACCTGCCGGATTGTCCCGCTGGACGAGTTCATGGACTGACGGCGAGCGCATGTCGCCATCGACCAGCAATACCGAGCGATCGGTACGGCCCAGCACGACGGCCAACGCGAGCGACGTCGAGCTCTTGCCTTCGCCCGGCCGCGAACTCGTGACCATCAACGTCCGCGGAACGCCATGGGACGTAGCGAAACTCAGATTCGAGCGGACGCTGAAATACGCTTCGTAGACCAGGGATTTGATGTCGAGCAGTTCGGTCTCGAACGATTCTTCCGCAGTCGGAATCGCGCCGAGCAGCGGCATTTTGAGATCACTCTGCACCTGCCCGGGTTCACGAACCCCTTCATCGATCTGCTCAAGCCCAAAGACAGTGAGGGCCGCGAGCACACCGCCGATCAATAGTGACAAGGCCAGATTGATCGTCAGACTGGGTGCAGAAGGCGAGGTAGGTAACTGGGCAGATTCGACGACGGCGATGTTGCTCGCGCCAACCATCCCGGCAACACCGATTTCCTTGTAGCGCTGAAGAAGCGCATCATAAAGCTGCCGGTTCGTATCGGCATCGCGAAGGTAAACCGAATACTGAATGCTGGCCCGCTGCTGGGTATCGAGCCGGCTCCTCAACTCGCTCAGGCGTGCCTGCAAATCGCCCTCGCGCGCCACCGCCTCACGATAGACCTGGTCTCGACTACCCGAAATTCTGCGCGTCTCGCGCGCAATCGCAGCATCCAATGCCTTGATCTTCTCGGCGACGCCACGAGCAGGGGGATAGTCGGGCTCGAACTGAACCATAAGCTTGGCATGTTCAGCCGCCGCTTCGGCGCGATCACGCCGCAGGCTAGTCAAAGTGGCGTTCTCGACCGATTCTGCGCCGAGTTCGCCGCTGGAGCGCAGACGGCTCTCCGCTTGGACTCGAGCCTCGGTGGCCCGCGCAAGCGCTTGATTCAACTGCTCCAAATTGATCGCAGCGAGCGTGCGATTGGGTTGGGTACGACCACTCTCATCCCGCGTCTGATCGAGCGTGACGATGTTGTTCTCGGTCGCGAAAGTTACCGCACGGCGCTCGGACTGCTCGAGCCGTTCACGAAGGGTCTCAAGGCGCCGCTCGAGTATCTGGCGGGCATCTGCCGTCGAGGCGATCTGCCGGTCGATGTTGGACGCGATAAAGCCCTGCACCCAGGCATTGGCGATCTTGGCCGAAAGCTCCGGAGAGCGGCTGGTATAGCTGACATCCACCAGCCGTGAGGTGCGAAGCGGCGTAACCTTGATGTTGGTCAACAACAGGCCGACCGCTGCGCGATCCGCTGCCCCCGGATTGCCCTTGACCTCAGGCTTGTCGAGGAAGCCTTGATAGCCATTCGCATCAAAAAATGCCTGGTCGCGACCGAGGCGCAGCTCCCGAACGAGCTTTTCCGCAATCGGGCGCGCCTTCAGCAGAGCATATTGCGTGGCGTAGAATTCGTTGTCCTGACCCGCTTGGTTGGACTCCAATCCCTCGACTTTCGTGATCTGCTTCTGCTCTCGGCTGATCTCCAGTTGCGCCTTCGCCGTATAGCGGGGCGACATCAGCAGCGTGATGACGAGACCCGCCAAGAAGCACGCAGATACGATGCCGAGCACCACCCAACGATGACGCATCGCCAACTGCCAATAGCGAAGTAGCATCGGCGGCATGATACCACGCTGCTCGGTTACCAGTTGAGCACCGGCGCGCGCAAGGTGATCAGGCGAATGCATGTTTGAAGCCGTTGTCATTGAAATAGTGATCGCCTGACATCCAAAAGATCTTTGCTCAGTTTTGAAGCGCTACAACGATGGGGTATGTCAGCAAGGGAACGATCTGCAGGATATCCCTGAACAATCTGCGCCCGCGCGCATCGCCGACGGTAATTACGTCGTTGGCATAGACGTCTGGGTCCGGATACGCACCCTGACGGATCGCCTTCAGATTGTAGAGAGCCGCGTATTTTTGGCCCTGGACGGTCCGAAAGATGACCACGTCACTAAGTTTCGAAAACTCGGTCGTCCCCTTTGCAGTAGCGAGCGCTCGCATTAACGATGTCCGACCGATCACAGGGTACATGCCGGGCTCTTTGACCTCGCCTTCAACCGTCACCGTCTGGCTGACGATTTTCTTGAGGTTCACGGTCACCTTTGGGTCTCGAAAAAACCGCCGGCGAAGCCCAGCCTCGATTTCCTGCGAGATCTCCGCGGGAGACTTTCCGCTCGCCTCGACAACTCCGACGATCGGAAACGACAGGCGACCACTGGCGTCAACCTGCATGTCCCGCTTGCTCAACTCCTCGACGCCATACACGTCGATCGAAATCTCATCAAAAGGACCGACATAATAAGGCTGCTCGGCAGACATCAAATCCGCCCGGACGGGCACCGGCAGCTCGTTGGAGGCGACGGGGGTCACGCCACCGCCCGACTTCAGGGATGGGCCAGCGCACGCAGCCAAGGACAAACAGCAAGCCAGAGCGACTCGCGCCAGAAGCGTTTTCACTCGACACCTTTCGTTAGCTCAGGCGCTCCGCGCCCAATTCCCCGCGTTCCGTGGACGCCCTACAATCTGCACTTGCCCAAAGGCAAGCCATTACCAGCAATGCACTTATGAGGGGCGCGCGCACCGGATAGTCGACAAGGCTCGCCAATGCGATCATCAAAATCACTAATAGAGCCGCCAGATGATACGCCGGCACCTGCCCCCGATCGGATGACCGGAGGAATCGAACCAGTGCCACGATGAAGGCGGCCACGCCGGCCAGCAACAAGATTCCTCCTGGAACGCCTGTGGTAAGGAGCACCTCCAGCCAATCGTTGTGCGCATGGTTCGAATAGGTGGCCGTTAGGCTGGCCCGGGGTTCGAAACTCTGGAACACCGACTGATACGAGCCGACTCCCGAGCCAAAAGGAAGAAAGCGCCCGAGGTTGTCGACAATCGTTGCCCAGCGCCCATAGCGCTGATCTTCCTGGGACAAAGAGGCGATCAGGCGCTGGATGGCAATCGACCGGTTGGCGGCCATGACCAGACCGAAAACGACGAGAAGGGCCGCGGCGCCGCCGCCATATATCCACCCGCGCGAAACGCGGCGCTCACGGCGCCGGATCTTGGCGCCCCGCGCGTAAATCAAAGGCGCCGAGGCCAGCCCGATCACGCCGGCGACCAGTCCGGCGCGCGAGCCGGTGACGATCAGAAGAGGGATCAAGAACAACCCAAGCGCGAAGGCGATCAGCGCCCGCCGTTCGTCGTGGGTCGCGCTCACGCCTCTGCGCGCGGCAAACGCCGCAAGGAGCGGGAACATCGCGGCGACCAGCAGCGCCTGATGATTGCGGTTCGCGAAAAATCCGACGGCCTCGGGACCGTCGAGGCGGATGGTATAGAAATAGAGCAACCCGTTCGGTGTGGCGAACAGCTGAAAGAAGGAGAGGATCGCGCTCGCGATGCCTCCAATGAGAACGAAGGCGCCGAGGCGCGCGCGCTCCTCCCGCGAAAGCTGAACCCCGTTTACCAGCACGGCAAGCGGCACCATCAGCGAGAACAGGGCGTTCCAGGCAGATGCCGGCGCCATGGCCAAGGGGCGCCAGCCCCCCTTAAGGGTGCTGCCCTGGTCCAGGCTGACGATCAACTCACGCCCGGGAAGCGCGCTCCACAAGGACCAGGGCAGCGGCACGAGGTGAAGCATCACCAACAAGAGGATCGCGCCGGCCATGAATGCCAGAAACCGGTGAGACGCGAGATGGTCACGGCGCAACGTCCAGAACCCATAGGCAGCGATCAGAACTGCCAAGGGGCGCAACAGCACGAGCTGCGCAACGTCGCCACGCGAGCTTCCGCCCAGCAGCAATAATGCTACCCACAGGAGGAGCAGCGCGGAGAGATTGGAAGACATCCCGGTGATGCTGCGCCATCCGATCATGGCCCGTAGCGAAGCAAATCCATGATGCGCGCGGCCCGAGCGATGTCGACGCGATTTCGAAAGCGAGGTCATGGTCGAGCCCGTATCACAACAAAGCCGCGGGTGTTACCCATACGAAACCAATGCGCCGACCGCCATCCCGCATGCCGCGCAGCGGCGCCTTGACCCCGGGACGACCGGAGTGAGAGGGTGGCTGGCTTGTCACTCCTCCGCGACCATGCCATGGGCGCCTTGGCCGGAGGAGTTTGGATGCGCTTTATCGAACCCGCCTCGTCGCCTAAACGAACGTGCCCCCTCAAGGCCCGCCGGGCTGAGGTGAGGCGGCGTGGATCACGGGTTGCTTTCCGATCTCGCTACTGCCCCTCGGTGCCCAGGTATACTGATGATGAAGAACACTCAGGCCTCACAATCTGAAGCATCTACGCCTGAGGGCGGCCTTTCTCTCACATGGCAGAGGCTTTCCGTGCATACCGACCGTTGGACCCGGCTGTTTCGCTCCCGGTATCAGATCGCCGCCGGCCTGATCATTGCAGTGCTTCTCCCGGCGATTGTACGAGCCTATGTAGCCGGCGTCAGCATCGAGCAGGCTACTCAATATAACACTGTAATCGGCAGCGGCATCGCTGTCGTCATTGGCTTCCTCGGCTTTCGGCGCCTGCATATTTTTCCTGGAATTTCATCCGGCGGGTATATCATCACGGCGTTTTCACTCGCTTTCGCATTTCTGGCAGCAGTGCTCTTCTTCTTTCGACTTGATTATAGTCGATTGCAATTTGCCACCAGCTTCATGCTGACGCTGGCCTTCTTTATCTTCATTCATGTCCGTTACGTCGCCCACAAGCCAATCAAGTTGGGGATCCTGCTGGGCCCTACGATCTCGCAGCCCCCGGCGTTCGAGCGGGTGATCTGGCACCCCATCGACTGCGTCTCGGCACCCCTCCCGCCTCTGGAAGGCGTGGTCGCAGACCTGAATGCTGACTATGACGATCTATGGAGCGGCCGCCTGACCGCCTTCGCACTAGAGGGCGTCCCTGTGTATCATATCAAGCAAGCCACAGAGCAGCTCTCCGGACGTGTCGAGATCGAGCATCTTGGTGAAAATACGCTCGGCTCCCTCAATCCGAACGACCTGTATCTGAAGGCAAAGGGAGTTATCGACACATTGGCCGCATCGGTCTTGCTGATCGGGCTGCTCCCTATCTTCACGATCATCGCAATATTGATCAAGCTCGACTCGCCAGGACCGGTGTTCTTCCGTCAGGAACGAACCGGCTTCAGGGCCCGGCCTTTCACCGTCTTCAAGTTCCGAACCATGTATGTCGCAGGAGACATCCCCGAAGCAAACCTCCGCGAAATGGCGATGACGAGAGATCGCGACCCAAGGATCACTCGCTTCGGCGCGTTTCTTCGCCGCACCCGACTCGACGAGCTACCGCAACTGCTGAATGTCCTGCGGGGCGAGATGAGCATGATCGGCCCTCGCCCTGAAGCCACGGCGCTCACCCGGTGGTACGAAGAAGAGATTCCATTCTATCATTACAGACACATAATCAAACCCGGAATTACCGGATGGGCCCAAGTCAACCAAGGTCATGTCGCTGACATTTCCGATGTAAGAACGAAGCTTGACCTAGATTTTTATTATGTGAAAAATTTTTCGGTCTGGCTTGATGTGCTCATCGGTATCAAGACCATCGAAATTGTGTTCACCGGTCACGGCGCCAAATAGGAACCCCTCGTGTCGATCTCAAGACGGAACCTGTTGACGTCGATTGCGGCCTTTTCGGTCCTTCCCGCTTGCGACGGGACTGCAGCTCCCCATCATGGCGGCGATGGCCCCGACACAATCCTTAGCGTCGAGAAGGTCGCCCGACCCGACGACCCTTGTGATGGCACTATGATCAACCGCGCCATCAAGGAAGTTCAGTCCCGAGGCGGCGGCATCGTCCAGCTGGAAGCACGAACCTACAACACCTCGGTGCCGATCCTGTTGGAATCGCATGTTACCCTGCAAGGGAGAGGGGCTACGAGGAGCCGGATCAGACAAACCGGCAGCATAGAAACTTGGTCGGCCTTCCCTGCGCCCGGGATCCTCTCGACACGCAAGGATGCTGTGTACCAGGATCTCCATGTTAAGGACCTCAGCGTGGAAGGTCTTCACAAGACGCCGGTCGGCAGCGTCGGCCCCGTTTATGCCAAAAGCGGGATTGCCTTTCTCAACGCGCGAGACTCCTCAATTCAGCGCTGCCAGGTGTCGGACGTCGGCACCGGCATCGGTTTTTTTGGACGAGCCGGAAAAGATCCGCATCGAAATCTGATCAGTGATTGCAAGGTGCGCAATGCAAGTTCCTGGGTAGAACCCTCGAATTCCGGAACGCCACGTGGGATTACGATGGCTACTGACTACTCAACCGTCCGGAACTGCGCAGTAGCAGCTTCTCACACGGGTTATTACGTTGCCACCGAGCACGGCACGTACGAGAATTGCGAAGCCTCAAGCTGGCAGGATGACGGCTTCTATGTAAATGCAAACGGGTGCCGACTTCAGGATTGTCGTGCCGTCGCGGCGGCAAGCCGCAGTGAAGGCAAAGGAAGCGGTTTTGCGGTAAATCCGAGCAAGGGAAATCAGTTCATTCGATGTACGGCCATCCATTGCCCAAATGCAGGGATGCGCTTTCGACATGCCGGCCTCGTGGCGCCCTGTGACAGTCTCGTAAGCGATTGCACATTCATCGATTGCGGCTACGGCGTCCTCGATGACATGATCGGTGCAGATCCTTATCCCGCAGCCACCGCATCCCGAAATGTGTTCATTGGCAACACTGCAAAATCATGCCAGCTTTGCGGGTTTCTGTTCATCCGCCAGGCGGACGGCCAATTTAAAAGGAACGTGGCAATCTCGAATAATCGTGGCGGGATTACTGTTCAAAACATGGGAGGCATCAGCTTCGCCGAGTATTGCCTCAGAAACGTGATTGAGGATAATGTCTGCGACGATCCTGAAGATAAAAAGACCCAGAAGTGGGGATTGTACATATACCCGCCCGCGATAACGGGCGCTTCCATACCGAATTCCGGAAACAAGGTCCGCCACCGCTCAAGATACGGCACCGACAGACTTTAAATGATTCTGTCGAGAACGATCTACTATCTCGACACCGGCGCAAGGCGCGGCGCCTCCCGGCGTCATGCCACTATTTAGACTCGCAAGGTCCCCAGCGATTGGGGACCGCTCCTTTTTCGTTCCAGCGCCTCTTGAC
>NZ_JBYSXG010000055.1:30338-31230 GCF_058782005.1 Sphingomonas sp. FW306-1B-B10E | reverse complement strand
CCGCGCGATCCTCGCGCGGCTGGCGCTGGGCGAGACCAATGTCGGCGAACTCGCCAAACCCTTCGCGATGAGCGGGCCGGCGGTGACCAAGCATCTCAAGGTCCTCGAAAGCGCCGGGCTGATCTCGCGCAGCCGCACGGCGCAGCAGCGCCCGGCCAAGCTCGAGCCCGCCGCGCTCGCCGCGGCGAGCGAATGGCTCAGCGCCTATCGCCGCTTCTGGGAAGCCAAGTTCGACGACCTCGACGCGTATCTGGATGAACTGCAGCACAAGGGAGAGACGGAATGACCACGGAACTCGGCGTCGGCCACGGGATGACGATCACGCGCACCTTCGCGGCGCCGCGCGAACGGGTGTTCGATTGTTTTACCCAGGCTGAGCACCTCGCGCGCTGGTGGGGTCCGCGCGGATTCGACGCGCCGTTGTGCGAGGCCGACGCGCGCCCCGGCGGCAAGATCCGCATCGATATGCGCGGCCCCGAACCCTATGGCACCAACCCGGTTCATGGCGAGTTCCTCGAAGTCGACCGTCCCAGCCGACTGCGCTTCGTGCTTCGCGCCTTCGAGGAGGCCGACGGCAATTGGGGGATCGAGCATGAGGACACTTTGGTGTTCGAGGATGCGCCCGGCGGCGGCACCCTGATGCGCATGACGGTCCGGATCACCAAGGCGAGCGAGGCGATGCGCCCGGCGCTGAACGGCATGCACGAAGGCTGGACGCAGAGCTTCGACAAGCTCGACGAGTTGCTGCCGGAATTGGGGTGAGTAAAACTCCTCCCCGGCACGGGGAGGGGACCAGCCGCAGGCTGGTGGAGGGGGCCCTCCACCGGCGACACCCTATGGGGCACGCCCCCTCCACCACCGCCTTCGGCGGCGGCCCCCCTCCCCGTTCCGG
>NZ_JBYSXG010000055.1:0-30328 GCF_058782005.1 Sphingomonas sp. FW306-1B-B10E | reverse complement strand
GAATTGGGGTGAGTAAAACTCCTCCCCGTGCCGGGGAGGATTGAGTAGGTTGCGCTTTCCGCCCCTTTCCTATAGAGGCGCGCGCTTGTCTGGGCAGGGTCATCCCTGGAGGCCTGCCCGGCATGACCGAAACACTTTAGCGCATTGGAAACGACACATGAGCGAATCGCTTACGCTGTCGGCCGAGACGCGGGCCCGGGTTGGCAAGGGAGCCTCCCGGGCGCTTCGTCGTGAAGGCCGCGTCCCCGCCGTGATCTACGGCAACAAGGCAGACCCCGTTGGCATCAGCGTCAACGAGCGCGAGCTGATGAAGCTGCTCAACACCGGGCACTTCATGAACTCGGTCGTCATGATCAATGGCGAGCGTACCCTGCCCAAGGACGTCGCTTTCGACGTCGTCACCGACCGCCCGGTCCATGTCGACTTCCTGCGCATCTCCGAGCATGCCACCGTCACCGTCGCGGTGCCGATCGTGTTCACCGACGAGGAAGAAGCCCCCGGCATCAAGCGCGGCGGCGTGCTCAACGTCGTCCGTCACGAGCTCGAGCTCGTCGTGGATGCTGCCGAGATCCCCGACCAGATCGAGATCTCGCTCAAGGGCGTCGAAGTCGGCGATTCGATCCACATCTCCGCGGTGACGCTGCCCAAGGGCGCGACCTCGGCGATCACCGATCGCGACTTCACCATCGCGACCGTGGTGGCCCCGTCGGCGCTCAAGTCGAGCGAAGGCGATACCGAGACCGAAGCCGGCGAAGGCGAGGCAGAGGGCGAGTAATCGTTCCTGCGAACTTCACGGTTCAAATAATCGCCTCCGCATCCTAGGTGCGGGGGCGATTTTGTTTCTGGGATTTGGTGATGCAGCTCTGGGTGGGTCTCGGCAATCCGGGGCCGCAATATGCGATGCACCGGCACAATGTCGGCTTCATGGCGATCGACGCGATCGCCGAAGTGCACGGCTTCTCCGCGCCGAAGAAGCAGTTCCAGGGCTGGACGCAGGAGGGCCGGATCGGCTCCGAAAAGGTGATCCTGCTCAAGCCCGGCACCTTCATGAACGAGAGCGGCCGCGCGGTGCGCGCGGCGATGGACTTCTACAAGCTCACGCCCGCCGACGTCACGATCTTCCACGACGAGCTCGATTTGCTGCCGTTCAAGGTCAAGGTAAAGACCGGTGGGGGCACCGCCGGGCATAACGGCCTGCGCTCGACCGACGCGCATCTCGGCCCCGACTTTCGGCGCGTGCGACTGGGTATCGGCCATCCCGGACACAAGGACCGCGTCACCGGCTATGTCCTCGGCAACTACGCCAAGGCCGAGATCGACCCGCTCACCGACATGCTCGGCGCGATCGCCGCGGAGGCGCCCTGGCTGGCCGAGGGTAACGACGCCCGCTTCATGAGCGACGTGGCGACGCGGCTGCAGGATTAACCTCTACGCCAGCGCTCCTGCGAGAGCACGAGCCCGGGGCTCAGGGCAGTACCCCGTCATCCTGGGCTCCTGCTTTCGCAGGAGCACGGATACAGAAAGGGCCCCGGTTTCCCGGAGCCCCTCTCCTTCCGCCAATCGGCGGCGTTACTTCTTGCCGACGACTACGCCGACGAGGCGCTGATTGCCTCCGCCGACCGTGCCGTTGGCTGCGAAGGCGATGCCGATCTCCTTGCCCTGCGAGCCGAAGAAGGCGCCGACCAGCGTGCCTCCCAGCGTGGTGCCGCCGCCGAAGCTGGCGTTGAACCGGCTTTCCTTGGCCGGGATCGCGCCCTGGGCAGTGAAGGTGCCGTACGCAGTGGTGGCGCCGCCGCCCTCGGGCGTGCGATTGAGCGTGAAGGTGAGGTCGACGACGCTGGTCGAGAAGTTCACCGAAACGGTGACGGTGCCGCCGATGCGCGAGACGGTGGTCACCCCGCCGGTCACATCGACAAGCTTTCCTGCGACCGTCGACGTATAGGCCTGCGTGCCCGTGGTCGGCATGTCCGTGGTCACGGTCTGATAGCCGAATATCGACGTGGTGATCCGCTTGGTGCCCGTGGTCGAATCGCCACGCCACCAATTGACGTAGCTGACATTGGTCAGCGCCAGATTGGCGTTGCTGGTCACCTGGCTCGGGATGGTGTTGTTGAGGAACTCGAGCTGCGAGAACTTGCCGGCGGTCGCAGTGTCGTTCGTGCGGAAGATGAACTCGTTTACCGCCGGTGTCGGCGCCGTGGTGAGGTTCGCATTGACGAAGCGCGATTCCTCGCCCGACTCGTTGATCACATAGGTCGCGCTCGCGATCACGTTGCTGGTGGCAAGCCGGACGCGGCTCTGCGTGGCATCGGTGGCCGCCGCCCCCAGCGTCACGGCGCCCGCCGGATCGCCGGTATAGCTGATCGAGCCGTTGAGCGTGCCGAACTCGGCAGCCGCGGCGAGCGGGAATGCCGTGTAGGTCGGCGACGCAGTCGGCGTCGGGGTCGGCGTGGCGGTGGGCGACGGCGTCGGAGTGGGATCGTCGCTGCCGCTGCAGCTCGCGAGCGCCAGTGTCGCCCCGGCGGCGCTCATGATCATGTGACGGCGAATCATTCCCTGCTCCTCGAATACTCAATGCCTGACAAGGCCCGGCGCCCCTGTACCCTAGATGAACGGGGGGGCGTCAAGCAGCGTTGCATTGCTAGGACGTAGCCAGCCTGGCCGGTCCGTATCGCGGGGACATGGCCAGCCGCGCCATCGCCTGCCGCGCCGGGCTCGACGGCAATTCGAAGCGCGCCGCCCCCTTGGCGAGCAGCCCCAGCAGCGCGCGTTCGCGCCGGCCGAAGCGCGCGTGCGCCAGGCCCAGCTGACTGCGCATCGCTGGCGGCAGCAAGTCGATTGCGGCGCGGACACCGAGTTTCTGCATCGGGCGGAGCGCCCGCGGCAGGATATCGGCGGTGCGCAGGATGGCGATCAGCTCGTCGATCGCCGCCGAGTGCTCAAGCTGCGGAAGCATCCGCGCCATCAGCGCCGTCATCTCGGCTTCGCTGACCGGCGGTGCCTCGACGCCGTATAGTGCGGCTCCCGGTTTCGCCTCGGCATAGAAACGGTCGCGCTCGGCCTGGTCGAGCGGCTCCGCATAGCGATGATAGGCTTGGAGGAAGGCCCAGCTCGCGGTCGCCTGCACCCAGAGCAGCAGGTCGGGATCGTCGGCGACATAGGCACGGCCGTCGTCGGTAGTGCCGCGAACCTTCGCGTGCATGCGGTTGACGCGTGCGGCGAGCGCCTCGAACTGGCTGCGCGCGCCATAGACCGTGATCATCGCAGCGAGCGCAGTGCGGCGCATCCGCGTCGCGGGGTCGCGCTTGAAGCTGCTATGATCCCAAACGCCGTGCCGCACGCGCGGCTCGCCGAGCTCGAGCAGAACCGCGGCGATCCCACCGACATACATCGTCACCGGATTGCGGAACACGCGCCACGACACCGAATCGGGCGGGAGCATCGCTGGCTCGCCGGCAGGCTCGCGGAAATTGGCGCCTTCGAGGCCCATCAGGCGCGCGGCGGCGGAGTCGATACGCTTCACTACCATGCAGCCTCAACGCCCCGGCCCCTCGGCTTGCTCCACACTGGAAAGTCCGGCGCTTTGCGCCTATCGAGCCCGCAGCCTGGCCCGATGGGCCCTTCAGATACAGGATCGAGCTTCCCATGGGTTTCCGCTGCGGCATTGTCGGCCTTCCGAACGTCGGCAAGTCCACGCTTTTCAATGCGCTGACCGAGACCGCCGCGGCGCAGGCGGCGAACTATCCGTTCTGCACGATCGAGCCCAATGTCGGCAATGTCGCGGTGCCCGATCCGCGGCTGACCAAGCTCGCCGAGATCGCCGGCTCGGCCAAGATCATCGAGACCCAGCTCGGATTCGTCGACATCGCCGGCCTCGTCCGCGGCGCGAGCAAGGGCGAAGGCCTGGGCAACCAGTTCCTCGGCAACATCCGCGAAGTCGACGCGATCGTCCACGTGCTGCGCTGCTTCGAGAATGACGACATCCAGCATGTCGACAACAAGGTCGATCCGATCGCCGATGCCGAAACGGTCGAGACCGAGCTGATGCTCGCCGACCTCGAGAGCCTCGAGAAGCGCGTCCCCAACTTCATCAAGAAGGGCCAGCAGGGCGACAAGGACGCCAAGGTCGCGGCCTCCGTGCTCGGCCAGGCGCTCGACCTGCTGCGCGAAGGCAAGCCCGCCCGGCTGACTCAGCCCAAGGATGCCGAGGAAGCCAAGGTCTTCGCTCAGGCGCAGCTGCTCACCGGCAAGCCGGTGCTCTATGTCTGCAACGTCAATGAGGAAGACGCGGCGAACGGCAACGACCTCTCGGCCAAGGTGTTCGCCAAGGCCAAGGCGGAGGGCGCCGAGGCGGTGGTCGTCTCCGCGGCGATCGAGGCCGACATCGCGACGATGCCGGTCGAGGAGCGCGCCGAATTCCTGTCAGAGCTCGGGCTCGAGGAGACCGGCCTCGCCCGCGTGATCCGCGCGGGGTACAAGTTGCTCCACTTGTTGACCTTCTTCACCGTCGGGCCCAAGGAAGCGCGTGCCTGGACGGTCGAGGTCGGCGCCAAGGCACCGCAGGCGGCCGGCGCGATCCACACCGATTTCGAGCGCGGTTTCATCCGCGCCGAGACGATCGGCTATGACGACTATGTTCAGTTCAAGGGCGAGACCGGCGCGCGCGACAACGGAAAATTGCGTTCCGAAGGTAAGGAATATGTCGTCCAGGACGGCGACGTGATGCTGTTCCGCTTCAACGTCTGACAGGCCGCCGCCGAACGAAGATCATTTGCGCGTCAACCTCCGGCATCCTTGAGATGGCGGAGTCGGATTCGTTTGCCCACCGCATTCTCAGCACCTTGCGGGTATTTGTTAGCAAGTAACTCGGTCCGCTTCGGGACTATAGGCGCGAAAGACAACTATCGCGAAAGCTGATCGCGCGGCTGCGCGCCGCGCCATTTGATTGTCCGATGATTGGCCGAGGCGCGGCTCTGCCATTGGTTTTCCCCGGACAAGTACTTAGTTAACAATTGTTGAGGATGGTACTTTAGCCAGCCTGTCACCGTCGCTGCCCGGGCCGATCATCGCGTGAAGCTTACGACTCCTTCCACTCCTGCGTTTCGCTACCCTTTGCGGGGATCGACGCAGGCCAGCCCGAAATGGCTGCCGTTCGTGCTGTCGGCGGCGGCCTTGTCGATTTGCGCGGCGATCTGGCTGGCGGCGATCCAGATCACGCATGTCCAGCGCAGCAACTTGCTGAACAGCACGATCCGCGAGAATCGCAACCGCGCGATCGCCTATGACCATTTCATCGCCGGGATCCTCGATCGCGCCGACAGCGCTGCGATCCAGATGGCGCGGCAGCATCGCGACATGGGACCGGCTCCCGCGGGCGCCCGCCCGCAATTGCTGATCGATTCGGCGGCGATCGACCCGTTGTTCGCCCAGATCGAAGTGTTCGATGCTGAGGGCCGGCTACGCTGGGCGAGCCGCCCCGACGACGCCAGCGCGAGCGACAGCAGCGAGGCGTTCCGCCTGCTCCGCGCGGGCCGGGCATCGTTGCCGCTGCTCACCCCGTCGCTGCGCGCCGGCGGCCGGCCGAGCATCCTCTTCGCGCGGCCGATCCGCCGGCCAGACGGCAGCTTCGGCGGGATGGCGGTGCTGCACATCCCCGTAGACCGGCTGACGCGCTTCTACGAAGGCGCCGATTTCCGTCCGCACGACCTGATCTCGACGGTGCGCCTCGACGGACTCACCCTCGCCCGGCGCGAGGGTCCAGTGGTCAGCTTCGGGCAGAATCTGGGCGGCAAGCTGGCGATGCGACACCAGAATGCCGAACCCTGGGGCACCTATGTCGGGCCAAGCTCGGTCGACGGCGTGGTCCGGATCTTCAGCCAGCGGCGGTTGCCGCGCTATGGCCTGTTCGTCAGCATCGGCCTGGGCGTGGACGAGGTGCTGGCGCCGTCTTATGCGCGCGCGCGCATCTTCTACCTCACCGTCGCCGCGCTGACCCTGGCGCTGCTCGGCGGCGCACTCGCCTTCTGGCTCGGGCTGCGCCGCCGCGAGGCGATCATCCGGCGCCTCGCCAAGACCAACGAGAGGCTCTGCGAGGCGCAGGCGATCGGCAAGATGGGCGATTGGGAGCTCGACCTGAAGACTCAGTTGCTCGCCTGCTCGGATGAGATTTGCCGCATGCACGGCCGCCCGCCGGAGGAGGACGTCATGACGTCCGACGAAGCACTCGGCTTCCACGACGCCGCAGGCCGCGCCGACATCGAGGAGACGCTGCGCACCGCGATCGTCTCCAAGCAGCCCGCGCAGTGCGAGGTGGTCAGCACGATGGGCGACGGCCGCGTCGCGCATTTGCGGATCCGGATGTCGCCGGTCGTCGATTCCGACGGCCGCGTGCGCTCGGTGCTGGGGACCGAGCAGGACATCACTACCGAGCGCTGGCACGAGCAGCTTCGCGCCGAAGTCGCACACATCACGCGGGTCGAGGCGGTCAACGTGATGGCCGCGACGATCGCGCACGAACTGTCGCAGCCGCTCACTGCGGCGGGCAATTATCTCAGCGCCGCGACCTATCTCGCCGAGCAGGGCAAGCATTCGCTGGTCGACCAGGATCGGTTGGCGGTGCTGCTCGGCCAGGCGAGCCGCCAGATCGGACTCAGCGGCAAGATCATCGCGCGCGCGCGCGACATGGTCTCGGACCGGCGCACCGGCGAAGTGGCGTCGCTCGACGATATCGTCGAAGAAGCGATCGCGATCAGCAAGGTCGCCGATCCGGCCGTCGCGCGCACTGCGATCAGCGCACGGCTGGAGCCCGACACCGGGCATGTCGCCGCCGACAAGGTGCAGATCCAGCAGGTCCTGCTCAACCTGATCCGCAACGCCGCCCAGGCGGTCGCGCATGTCGACAAGCCTCAAGTGATCGTCAGCAGCAGCCGCGCGGCGGAGGGCATGGTGATGGTCAGCGTCGCCGACAACGGCAAGGGGTTGCCCGACCATGTCGACATCTTCGCGCCGTTCGGGGCGGCCGACCGTAACGGGCTCGGCATCGGACTGTCGATCTGCCGGACGATCGTCGATTCCTACGGCGGGCGGATCTGGAGCGGCACCAGCCCGCTGGGCGGCGCCGCGATCTGCTTCACTCTGCCGCTCGACGAGATCGCGTTGCTCTACGACGTCGCCTAGCCGACTCCCCTCCCTGAAAGGGAGCGGCTGGGGTGGTGCGCGCGTCAGCGCGCCCATCGAGCCGCCTCGATATAAGAAAAGGCCGGGCATCGAGCCCGACCTTTTCTAACCCACCCCTGACCCCTCCCTTCCAGGGAGGGGAAGCAATCAGCTTCGTTCAGCGTCCGGCACTCCGCTGCGCCGCCTCGACCACGCGCAGCACGTTGCCGCCCCACATCTTGGCGAGGTCCGCGTCCGAATAACCCGCCGCGCGCAGCCGTTCGGTGACCTTGGGCAGCGCCGAGATATCCTCGATCCCCGGCAGCCCGCCACCGCCGTCCCAATCGGCGCCGAAGCAGACATGGTCGACCCCCGCCACTTCGATCACGTGGAGCACCATCGCCATGTAGCGTTCGAAATCGGCGGCCCACATCGGCTCGGTCTGGTCGAGCGCGCGCCAGCGACGCGCCAGATCGGCCTGCGCCTCGGGCGAGAGATCGGCGATATGCTCGTACTGGCTGAACATCTTGGCGCGCTCGGGGCCGAGGTTCATCTTCGACAGGAAGATCGTGCTGACGCAGATTGCCCCGCCCTTTGCGGCGAGCTTGCGGATGCGGCCATCGTCGAGATTGCGGGGATGGTCGAACGCCCAGCGCCCGCTCGAATGCGAGAGCAGGATCGGCGCGCGCGACAGTTCGAGCAACTGGTCGAACGTCGCGTCCGACGAATGGCTCGCGTCGATGACCATCCCCAGCCGATTCATCTCCTTTACCCATAAGCGCCCGAGGGGGGAGAGACCGTTCCATTTGGGCGTGTCTCCGGAGGAATCGGCGAACTGATTGTTGGCGCCGTGGACCGGCCCGGCCAGCCGCACGCCGCGATCGTGAAATTCCTTGAGCAGCGACAGGTCCTCGCCGAGCGGATAGCTGTTCTCCATGCTCTTGAAGGCGATCAGCTTGTGCGCCTCGTTGAGCCGCCGCGCATCGGCGGAAGTCAGCGCGCGGCCGATCCGGTCGGGGAATTTGGCGAGCGTCGCATCGATCAGGTCCGAGCGGCCGCGCGCATAGGCCAGCGCGTCCGCATAGCCCTTGGCGGTCAGCGGCCCCTGCTCGGTGTAGATCGCGAAGAACCCGCCATCGAGCGCACCGGCGGACATCCGCTCCATGTCGACCTGGACGAGATCGGTGGCGGGATCGTGATGCCCGGCGAAGCTCCAGCCCGGGCGGGCGAAGTGGATCGGGGTGTCGAGATGCGTGTCGAGGACTAGGAAGTCCGCGTGCGATTTGCGCGGCGGCTCGGCCTGCGTGATCGCGCAGCCGGTGAGAAGGAACAGTGCAGCAAGCAATCCTCCCCCTCCGGGGGAGGATTGAAGAAGGCGTTCACTTGGCCACCTCGACCGGGCGCAGATCGAGGTCCTTATAATCGTAGCTGAAGTCGGCGATCGGGCTCTCCGCCTTCATCGATACCCGTGCGACCTTGCCGTCGGCGTCGAGCGCAAACGTCACATAGGCAGGCTCGATCGCCTTGTCGTCGAAGCGGGTGACGAAGGTGTCATACTGCCAGTGGACGAGCTTGCCCGCCATGCGCGGAGTCGTCTTGAAGTCGATCCGCAGCCCGTCGGCGCCTTTGGTCACCGCGACGTCGCCATACCAGGGATCGCGATACGTCCCGGCATAACGTTCGAGCGCCAGAGACGGACCGACCTTGGCCGGCGCTGCCTTCGCCGTCGACAGCGCCGCTTTCCCGCCCTCGATCCGCTGGGTCATGAAGTCGCCGAAGCGCTTGGGCCAGTCGAGGTCGGAAAGCCCGAGATAATGGTCGGCGAGCATGTGCGCGACGCCGCGCAGCAAGGCGACGTCCTCCGAATTGACCACCACCGCGATGCCGACATCCTGGTCGGGGAGCAGGATGATGTGGGTGATCGATCCGAACACGCCGCCGCCATGCGAGATGATCCGCGCGCCGCGATAGTCCTCGACTTCCCAGCCCAGGCTGTAGGTGCTGAACTTGGGCGTGAGCGGTGCGAGCCCGCCGGGATATTGGGTGATCGGCTGGACGGTGACGCCCTTCCACATCTCCGCCGCCTGCGCCTCGCTGAACAGCCGCCCGCCGCCGGGGAGTGCACCGTGGGCGAGCTGGATCTTGAGCCACTGCGCGAGGTCGTTGGCGCTGAGCGCGAGCCCGCCCGCGGGCATCGCCGCGCGGCCGAGCTCCTCGCGCTCGTCGAGCACCGAATTGGGCCCGTCGCCGCGCACCACCCCGCCGACCCGGGCGTGCGGGAAGGCGCGGTCGGCAGTCGCCCAGCGCGCCTCATAGGTCGCGGTGGCGTCGGTCATCCCCCCGCGCTTGAGCACTTCCTGAGTCATGAACGCTTCCCAGGTCTTGCCCGAGACTTCCTCGATCAGCTGGCCGGCGACGGCGTAGAGGATGTTGTCATAGGCATAGCCCGAACGAAAGCTGGTCGCCGGCTTGATATAGGCCAGCCGCCTGACCGTCTCCTTGCGCGACAGGCTGCCGCGGGGCACGAACAGCAAATCCCCTGCCCCCAGCCCGAGCCCGCTATGGTGGACGAGCAGGTCGCGCACGGTGATCTCGCGCGTCACCCAGGGATCGTACATCCGGAACCAGGGGATGTGGTCGATCACCTTGTCGTCCCAGCCGAGCTTGCCCTGATCGACGAGGATCGCGATCGCGGTGGCGGTGAACGCCTTGCCGGTCGAGCCGGTCTGGAAGATCGTGTCGGCATCGACCTTGGCCGGGCTGCCGAGCTTGCGCACCCCCCAGCCCTTGGCGAGCGTGGTCTTGCCATGCTCAACGATCGCCACCGCAATCCCCGGCGCGCCGGTCGCCTTGCGCAGCGCCTCGACCTTGGCGTCGAGCCCGGTCGGCGGATCGGCGAGCGCCGGCGCGGCGAAAGCGAGTAAAGGCAGCGCGAGCAGGATGCGCAGTTTCATGCGGCGATCTCCTTGGCGGCGGGCCGGCGCAGAAGCCGGACGAGGCCGATGGTCAGCAACGGAAGCACGAACACGGCGAGGAACAGGTACGCGAGCAGCCGATAACCGCTCGCGATCAATGCGATCAGCCCGACGCGCTCGGCGACAAACATGCAAATGAGTAGCAATAGCCCAGCGATTATGGCGCGGGCGGGGGCGCCCAGGTCGGTGCCGCGGCGGCGGCGGACGACGCCTGCGATGCGCTCGTTGATTGCATGGACCGCGCCGGTGCCGCTCTCGAGCAAGGCGGCGAAGATCATCGCCTGGAAGAGCAAGTGGAAGGCGGGGACGTTGAGCTGGCGCAGCAGGAAGTCCGACGGCAAGGTCTCGGCGCCGATCGCGGGGTAGAAGGCGATCATGCACACGAAGAACAGGATCGCCGGCGCCATCGCCAGCGGCCCGGCGATGATCCCCGCGACCACCGCGTCGCGCGTGCTGGTCAGATGGCGCAGCACCGGCAGGATCACCACCGCGCCGATGATGTTGTAGCTGGCATAGGTCAGCCCGCCCGCCGCCCAGCCGTCCCACGGCGCCGGGTTCGCGAAACCGGCGGCGATGCGGTCGCCGAAGCTGGTCAGGCTGAGGATCAGGAACAGCGCGTAGACGCCATAGAGCAGGAACGAGACGTACTTGAACACGCCCTCGACCGCCGCATTGCCCAGCGACACGGTGGCGAGGATGCCCACCGCCAGCAGCACCGCGCCGACGAAGCTCGGCCAGCCGAACATCGCCGCGCCGATCGCCCCCGCGCTCGCCCCGAACACCGCGAGGATCAGCACGACGAACAATATGTACGCCACTTCGAACGCCACCCAGGCCGGCCCGAGCAGATCGGCGAAGAAGGCGCGATAGTCGAGCGCGCCCGCCAGCCGGGCATAAGCGAAGGTAGTCGCCGCGATCACGCTCCACAGCAGCATCGCGAGTAGCATCCCCGCCAGCCCGCCCCACGGCCCCGCGGGGAGGAAATATTCCGCCAGCTCGCGCCCGGTGGCATAGCCGCCGCCGATGATCACCGCCTTCATCGCGAAACCTGGCAGCAGGAAGCGCTGGAACCAGCTCGATCCCGCCGCCGCGCCGCTCATGCCAGGCAGCTTTCGACCAGCGCGTCGAACGCCGGCCCGCCGCGCACCGGATCGGCGACGGGGAGCCCGAGCCGTTCGCTCTCGCGCCGCATCACCTCCGCCGCCTCGGCTTCGTCGAGCGCCGAGGTATTGAAGCTGATCCCGCCACAGCGGATGTTGGGGTTGGTCCGCCGCCCGAGCGCCAAGGTCAGGTCGATGATCTCCTCGATCGTCGCGACCTTGTAGCCCGCGGTGCCGAGCATGTCGGTCCGTCCCGGCTCGTGGCAGACGACGAACACGTCGGGCTGGCTGCCGTGGAGCAGCCCGAGCGACACCGCGGCATAGGCCGGGTGCGCGAGCGAGCCCTGCCCTTCGATCACGTCCCAATGCCCGGGCGCCGCGTCGGGTGACAGCATCTCCGCCGCCCCCGCCTCGAAGTCCGAGACGACCGCGTCCATCGGCATGCCGCCGCCGGCGATCATGATCCCGGTCTGCCCCGTCGCGCGGAAATCGCTGTCGACCCCGCGCCGCTTGAACGCACGCGCAAGTGCCAGCGCGGTGTATTTCTTGCCGAGCGCGCAATCGGTGCCGACGGTGAGTAGGCGCTTGCCGCTGCGCTTGCGTCCGGTGGCGACCGGAATATTGGCCGGCGGCACCCGCACGTCGATCAGCCTGCGCCCGAGCCGCGCCGCCGTCTCGGCCAGTTCGGGAATATCGGCGAGCCGCGTGTGCATCCCCGCGACGAGATCGAGCCCGGCCTCGAGCGCCTCGACCAGCGATTTGCGCCACGACGGCGGGATCACCCCGCCGGGATTGGCGACGCCGATCACGAGACCCTTGGCGCCCTCGGCCACCGCCTGCTCCGGAGTCATCTTCTCGAGCTTGGTGGTGACGGTGGCGCCGCACGAAAACTCGCCGACGCATTTCTCCCCCGCCCAATCGCGCAGGCCGAACGCCGTCTTGGCGAAGCCCGGCTCGGTGGTGTCGCCGAGGAAGAGCAGATAAGGCTGGGGCAGCAGCAGCGCGCCCGTGCCGACCGGTTGCTGGATCGTCATCGCGGCGCTCAGAAACCGGCGCCGAGCGTGACGCCCAGCGTGCGCGGACGGATCGGCGATGCCGAGACGAGCGTGCCTGGCCGCCCGCCGAAGGTGCCGGCGCTGGTCAGCCCGCGCGAATTGGTGAGGTTCTTGGCGAACGCCGTGACGTTGAACGCCCCGAACCGCGCGCCCGCGCGCAGGTCCACCGTCGCATAGCCGTCGATGTTGATCCGCCGCCCGAATTGCGTGCGGAAGACATCGTCGAAATCGGCTTCCTGGTCGCTCACGAGCCGGACATTGCCGCCGACGAACGCCGTGGTGCCGCCGCCCACGCTCCATTCGTAATCGGCCGAGAGGTTGGCGGTCCATTCGGGCGCATAAGGCAGCCGGTCGCCCTTGAACCCGCCATCGCCGGGGGGCAGGTCGTCGCGCAGCTTGGCGTCGTTGTAGGCGACGTTCGCGACCACATCGAAGCCGCGCGTCGGGCGTAGCGTCGCGGTGATCTCGGCACCCTGGCTGCGCGCGCTGTCGCCATTGCCGTCGGCGCCGATCGGGCCGATCCCGGTCTGATAGACCACCAGCACCTGGATATTGTCCCAGTCGAGATAGTAGAGCGACGCGTCGAGCGCGAAGGCGTGGTCGGCGGTCTCGCCGCGGATGCCGGCCTCGTAGCTGATCAAGGTGTCGGCCTCGAAGAAGCCCGGGAATGCCGATCCCGCCCCCGGCGGCACGACATTGGGGCCGCCCGGGCGATAGCCCTTGGCGACGCGGGCATAGAGCGAGACCTGGTCGTTGAGCTCGAAGCGCGGCGCGACCGACCAGGTGAACACATTCTCCGACGAGCGCCCGTTGTTGATGTCTGGTCCGATCGGCGAGCCCTGTAGCGGCAGCAGCGCGCCGTCGAGCAATTGGCGGGTGCGCTGGTTGTTGTGGCTGTAGCGCGCGCCGGCGGTGAGATCGAAGCGCGGGCCGATGTGGAGCGTCACGCTCCCGAACCCGGCATATTCGCGATAGACCGAGGCGAGCTCGGCACGGACGAATTCGGGGAAGACGACATCGGCGCCGCCGGGACCGAGCGGCAAGGTCAGGGCCGGGTCGAGCGCCTCGCCGGTGTCGAGAGCGAACGGCACATAGCGCTGGGAGATCAGCCCCTCCTCGCGCGTATAATAGCCGCCGACCAGCCATTCGAGCACATTGCTCGACGGCGATGCCAGCCGCACTTCCTGGGTGAACTTCTTGGCGGAGACCGTCGCCGGCAGGGTGATGCCGCGCGGCCCCGGCGTCCCGACATTGCCGTAAAAGGCGTCGCCGATCCCGGCCAGCTGGTAGCTGCTGTCGGTGACCTCATGCTGGATCGTCGTGCTGTAGCTCGTCGCCGAGGTCAGCGAGGCGAAGCCGAGATCCCAGTCGAGCGTGCCGTTATAGTTGCGATAGTCGACGTCGTTCTTGTCGGGATAATATTGCGTGCGGGTCAGCCGCCCCTCGGTAGAGGCGCCGGTCGCCGGGTCGGTCGTCTGCGGCTGGAGGGTGAGCGGATCGGCGTCGAACGCGGCGCGCCCGTCGGCGCGGATGTTCTGCGCCATCGCGGTCAGCCGGATCGAAAGATCGTCGGTCGGCTTGACCAGCAGCGAGGCGCGACCGCCATAGCTGGTGAGGTCGTTGAAATTGTCGCGCGCGATGCCGACGGTGTCGATGAACCCGCCTTGCTCGCGGTAGAATCCGCTGACCCGCAGCGCCGCGATCTTGCCGATCGGCACATTGACCACGGCATTGCCGTTCCAGCCCATGTCGCCGTCCTTGACCGTCTCGACGCCCGCCTGGACGCGGCCCTCGAAGGTGCCGAGCTTCGGCGCCACGGTGACGAACTTGACGACGCCGCCCAGCGAATTGGCGCCGTACAGCGTGCCCTGCGGCCCGCGCAGCACCTCGACCCGCGCGATGTCGAACGGGTCGACGTCGCCGGCGAGGATCGCGCCGTTGGCCTGGCCGGTGCTCGCGCCGAACGGGGTCTCGTCGATATAGATCGCCGTGGTCGGGCTGGCGCCGCCGGTGTTGATCCCGCGCAGCACGACGCGGGTCTCGCCGGGATTGCCCTGCTGGAGGCTCAGCCCGGGGACGAGCGCGGCATAATCGACGAAGCTCGTCGCCTGCTGGCGCTCGAGACGCTCGGCGCCGACCACCGAGATCGACTGCGGAATCTCGAGCAATGTCTGCTCGCGCTTCTGCGCGGTGACGACGATCTCCTCGTTGGGCGCGACCGAGGATTGGCCGTCCTGCGCGCAGGCCGGCGCGGCGACCGCGAGCGCGCCCGCGGCGGTGGTAATGGCCAGCAATATGCGGGTCGAAGGTGCAAAGCGCTTCATGGTTGGTCCCCTAGAAATTTATCCGCCCCAGACCTGGCCGAGCAGGCGGCGGAAATTGCCGCCCAGCACGGCCGCGATGTTCTCGTTGGAATAGTTGCGGCGGATCAGCTCCTCGGTCAGGTCGTAGACTTTCCGCGGATGATCGAAGCCGTCGGTGTCGACCTTGTCGCGAAAGGCGTAGCTCGCCTTGTACGCCGCCTTCATCTCGGCGAGCTTGGCCGGCGGCATGTCGTCATAGCCGTTGAGGTCGGAGTCCGAGCCGATTCCGACATGGTCGACGCCGACCAGCTTCACGATATGGTCGATATGGTCGACGATCTGGGGAACGGCGGTCGGTTCCTTCGCGCTGACGAACATGCGGACGCCGGTCACCCCCATCACCCCGCCCTTCGCCGCCAGCGCCTTGATCGCTGCGTCGGTCTTGAGCCGCGGGTGGTTGACCAAGGCGCGGCAATTGCTGTGGGTGATCGCGATCGGCTTAGCCGAGAGCGCGATCGCGTCGAGCGTGGTGCGGTCGCCGCTGTGCGACACGTCGACGAGCATGCCGACCTTGTTCATCTCCGCGACGATCTCGGCGCCGAAATCGGTGACGCCGCCGTCGACCCGCTCGGTCGATCCCGAGCCGAGCAGGTTCTGGGTGTTGTAGGTCAGCTGCGAGCAGCGCTGGCCGATCTGGTGGAACAGCTTGACGTCGGCGACGTCGCGGAAATGCTCGCTATTCTGCAGCCCGAGAATGACCGCGACCTTGCCGTCGCGCTTGGCGCGGTCGAGGTCGGCGGCCTTGTCGACCAGGCTGAACAGATGCGCGGCGCGGGCGACATAGCCCTGGCTCAGCGCGATCCATTCGAGCGTGTCGGTGCGGGCATTGGGGCCACCCATCCCGCTGGCGTGGTGAATGCTGGTGATCCCGCACGCGCGCCAATCGGCCGCGTCCTGCGCGCTGAGCGGCGCGCCATAGAATTCGGGGCTCTCGTCGATCTTGAGCGCGCCCAGCATGTCGATGACCAGCGACGATCGCACCAGCTCGATCGCTCGGCGCGAATAGCGCGGCGACGCGGCATGCAGCCGGAACATGCCGCGATTGACCATCGGAAAACCGGTGGCCGCGACGGCAGCCGCGCCGCCGAGCATCCGGCGCCGCGAGATCTCGGGCAATGAAGGCATTGCCGCGCTCCCTGTGTGTTCTGTTATCTGATCAGGATGCTATGATCCTGATCAGAGAAGAGTCAACTATTATTGCAACTATGTTGCTTCATGCACGTACGCCGCACAGCGCCCGATGCCCCCACACGTCCTCCGGACAATGGATATAGCCGTCGGCATAGCGGATGCCGGGCTGGCGGTCGGCGGCGAGGAAGGTCGGTCCGTCGAGGTCGACGACGTCGCACAGCTGCCCGAGCAGGAACGCCGGCGCCATCGCCAGGCTCGATCCGACCATGTTGCCGACCATCACGCCGAGCCCGAGCGCGCGGGCACGGCGGGCGATCGCGATCGCCTCGGTAAGCCCGCCGCATTTGTCGAGCTTGATGTTGACCGTGTCGAAGCGGCCGACCAGCCCGTCGGTGTCGGCGAGCGCGAGTGCGCTTTCGTCCGCGGCGATCGGAATCGGCGAGTCATAGCCGTCGAGATCGGCCTCGCGTCCGCGCGCGAGCGGCTGCTCGAGCAAGGCGACCTTGGTCTCGACCAGCACCGCGACCAGCGCGTCGAGTTCGTCGATGCGGAAGCCCTGATTGGCATCGACGCCGGTCCAGCAGTCGGGCCGCGCCGCACGCACTGCCCGGATCCGGGCGCTGTCGAGCGCAAGGTCGCCGGTGAGCTTGAGCTTGAGCGCCCGCGCCGCACCATAGTCGACGGCCGCTTGCGCCATCGCCGCCGGATCGTCGGCGCCGAGCGTGAAGGTGGTGAGCAGCGGCTTGGGCTCGGGCAGCCCGGCCAGCTTCCACACCGGCACGCCGGCGCGCTTGGCTTCGAGCTCCCACAAGGCGCAGTCGGCGGCGTTACGTGCGCCACCCGGCGGCAGTGCCTGCTGGAGTTCGGCCCGCGTCATTCCGCCCGACAGTCGCTCGCGCACCGTCTCCAGCGCGGCGGTCATCGCGTCTACATCGTCGCCCAGATAATAGACGCCGCTCGCCTCGCCGCGGCCGGTGTGGAGGCCGTCGGACAGCGTGACGACCACCACCGGGCTTTCCGTGAAGACGTGCCCCGCGATCCGGAACGGCTTCGCGAACGGAAGCCGTTCCACTGCCACGTCGACCGCGAGGCGCTGGACCACGACGTCAGAACTCGGCGCCGAACGCGATCAGCCGGAAGGCGAGCGCGGTGTAGAGGATGAAGAAGGCGCCGAGCACCAGCAGCACGCTCCACACCTTCGCGAACCAGCCGCTCTTCCCCTTCCAGGTCAGCCAGGCACTCCAGATCGACAGCCCGAACAGCCCGAAAAAGGCGAGCGTGCCGAGGAGCTGGACGAGCAGGATCAGCCAATCGTTCGAGCCGTGGCCCTCGAAATTCTCGATCCCGCTGATCACCACCAGCCAGCCGAGCAAGGCGGCGAGCGTCGCCCATGCCAGGCCGCGGACCGCGCGATAGGTACGCAGGCGCTCGCCCTCGAGCGCCAGCGTCGCGCCATAACGGCGGCGGGTGAACCAGCCGACCGGCCAGGACAGCGCCGTGAGCAGCACCACGGCGATGCCGAACAGCAGGGCCGGCAGCAGCCAGGCGCTGTCGATCGCCGCGGGCGTACGGTACCACACCATGAACGGCGAGACCTCGCCGAAGCTCCAGCGCGCGACCTTGCCGTCGACGACCTGCGCGGCGAGCCGCTCATGGCCATAGGCGTCCTGCCAGACGAACGGCGCGACTTCGATGAGCTTGCGCGGCGCGCCGCCGGGGCTGTCGACGCCCGCAATTACCGGGCGGCCGTCGGCGTCGAGGGTCACCTTGGTGTCGCTGAGCAGCCCGGCGACCTTGGCGAAGGTCGACTCGATCCGGCGGCTGTTGGTCCAGTTGCCGACGAGCAGCTTGGCATGCTCCTTGGCGGTCGGCAGCTCGACGGGCGGCTTCTTGTTCGGATCGGGCAGATAGCGGTCGGCGAACTCCTCGAACAGCGAGCCGCGCAGCACGCGAGTGACCCCGTCCTTGCCGTCGCTGTTCATCGAGACGTAGAGCCCGACATTGTCCTCGGGGAAGATCCACAGATCGCTGTGGAAATACATCGTGTCGCCGCCATGCGCGATCGCGCGGCGGCCATTGATGCGCTGCTCGTAAAAGCCGAGCGCCATCGTATTGACTGCCGGGATCGCGCTCGGCTGCGGCGCGTGCATCAGCTTCGCGGTGGCCGGGCTGAGCAGCGGGCCGCCATTGTTGAGATGCGCGATCATGAACTTCGCCATGTCGCCGCCGCTGATCGCGGAGGCGCCGGCCGGCGCCATGCCGATCAGCTCGTATTTCTTTGCCGGTCCCGAGCCGAGCTCATAGCCCTGCGACGCATAGGGCTTGAGCTTGGCCGGCAGCGGCTGGCGGAAGCTCGCATATTGCATGCCGAGCCGGGCGAAGATGTTCTTCTCGATATAGTCGTCGAACGGCATCCCCGAGACCCGCTCGACGATATAGCCGGCCACCGCAGTGGCATAGTTCGAGTAAGCCGGTGTGCTGCCGGGTTCGTAGATGCGCTCCGGAATGCGGTGCTTGAGCACGTCGCCGAGGCTCGGCACCGGCTTGTCGAAGCTGATCAGCCCCTTGATGATCTCCTCGAAGCCGGCGGTGTGCGTCATGATGTTGCGCAGCGTGATCGGCTTGCCGTGATAGGGCGGTATCTTGAAATCGAGATACTGGTTGACGTCGGCGTCGAGGTTGAGCTTGCCCGCCTCGACCAGCTGCATCACCGCGGTCCAGGTATAGAGCTTCGAGGTCGAGCCCGGGCGGAACAGGGTGGTCGCCGGATCGACCGGCTTGCGCTTGGCGACGTCGGAATAGCCGAAGCCGCGCTGGGTGATGACTTGGCCGTCCTTGACCACCACGACCACCGCGCCGGCGACGTCACCGCGGGCGAGCGCATAGGGCATGAAACCGTCGAGCCACGCATCGGCATCGGCCTTGGTCAGCGTCGCGGGCCCGGCGGGAGTCGCGGGTACGGCCGGCGCGGGCGTCTGCGCAACCGGAGTCAGCGGCGCGGGCGCCTGGGTGAAGGCCGGCACACCGACGGCGAGGCCGAGCAAACCGGCCGCGAGCATCGTAAGCGAACGTTTCCACATCGCGCTGTCTCCCCTGTCTCCTCGCGACGCCCGGCTTGTTCGATTGCACCGGTTTGCGTCTACGGGTAGGCTATGTCTCTAGTACGAACCAGTTAGGCCTGATTGAGACATAATGATCCTGTTTAGAGAAATGTCAAACCGGGGTGCCCAATGGCCACGCGTCTGAAGGTCGAACAGCCCACTCTGGGTGCGCTGCTACGGGCTTTGCGGGCGCGGAACAGCTGGACGCTCAAGGAGATGAGCATTCGCAGCGGCATTCCGATCTCGACCTTGTCGAAGGTCGAGCATGATCGGCTGACCCTGACCTATGACAAGCTTCTCCAGCTCAGCCAGCGGCTCAACATCCGCATGTCCGAGCTGTTCGCCGAGAACGACTCGGCGCCTGAGCCGCCGGTCACCGCACGGCGCAGCATCGGCGACGTCGACCGCGCGGTGCGGGTCAACACTGCGAATTACGATTATTACTATCTCTGCACCGAACTGCGCCGGAAGCGGATGATCCCGGTGATCACGCGGGTGCGCGCCAAGTCGGTCGAGGCATTCGGCGACCTGGTCCACCATTCGGGCGAGGAATTCATCTATGTCGTCAGCGGTCGGATCGTCGTCCATACCGAATTCTACGATCCGGTGAGTTTGGAGACGGGCGAATCGATCTACCTCGATTCGAACATGGGGCATGCGTACGTCACCGGCGAAGGCTGCGACGAAGCGGTGGTGCTGGGGGTGTGTTCCAGCGCCGAGGACGGGCTGATGGACTCGCTGATGAATTTGCACGGGTAGGCCGGAGCCGCCCCCACACCCGTTCGTGCTGAGCTTGTCGAAGCACCGTCCTTCTTTGAGCGTCGCAGAAGAAGAACGGCCCTTCGACAAGCTCAGGGCAAACGGATTTGGGGCTAGCGCTTGGGCACCAGCACCATCCGCGCCTCCGCCCGCGCATCCACCGCCCCGCGGCTAAACAGCAGCGGCTGCATCACCCCCTCGCTCCACGGCGCATATTGGTCGCGGTGATGCGGCGAGCGCGGGTCGTTCACCTGGCCCGGCAGGTTGAGGAACAGCGAATTGTCCCACGCCCCGACGTCGATCACCTGGAGGTAGCTCGCCCCGCCGCCGGCGCGCCAGCCGGGGCCGCTCCCCAGCCACCGCGCCATCACGGTATAGCCGTCGCCACCCGACCCTCTTCCCTCGATCGGCGGAAATGCCTTGGCAATCGCCGGGATCCGCGACAGCGGATGCTGTATCCGCACCTGGTGCAGTGTGTCCCAGCGCCACGCCGCCGGATCGGCGCCGAGCAGCGCGCGCGCCGACGCCCAACCCGCCACCAACGCCGCGTCGAGCAGCGTATCGCGCGCCGCCGCCGGATCGGCGCCGAGCCGCGCATCGGGGTTCGCGAGCAGCCCGAGCAGCACCGACGGCGCAATCTCGGTGACGAGATGCTTCGCCCGGGCGGGCACGATCGCCGCGAGCATCCGCCTGCCGAGATCGCGCCACACGATCTCGAACAAGGCGGCGGCGCCGCTGCGTCCATCGATCCGGGCGTCCCAGCCGCGCAGCATCTCGGCCGCCGGGCGCGCGCCAGCCGAAGGTTGCGCGGGCAGCAGCGCGACCAACTGCCGCGCCGGGGTCGACAACGTATCGTGCTGGAGCGCGACGCTGTCGGCGAGGCCATGCTTCGCCTGTCCCGAAAGCACGTCGGCGATCCGCTCGTAGCGATAGGGATCGCGGAACGAGAAAGCCGGGATGCGGTCGCGCGGCCAGTCGGCGGGAAGGTTGTTCTGGTTGGCGGAGGCGAACCAGCCCTTGGTGGGGTTGTACTCGCTCGGCAGCGCGGCGAAGTCGCGCATCCCGGTCCAGTCGTAGCGCCCGTCGCCCGGCACCGGCAGCAGCCCGTCACCCTGCTTGCGCACCGGCACGAAGCCGATCACCTGCCAGCCGGTATTCCCTTCGACATCGGCATAATGGAAATTGGTCGGCGACGGATGGAGCGGGAACGCCTTGCGCAGGCTTTTCCAGTCTTTGGCGAGATTGATCACGATCATCGCGAAGGCGCCGTGTCCGCCCGGCTGCATCCCGATCGACGCCACCGCGGTCGCACGCCGCCGCGCCGGATCGTGCGACACCACAGGCCCCTGCACCGTGTAGCGCAAGGTGGTCAGATAGGGCGCGCCGCCCTTGACCGCGATCGCCGCCTCGACGCGGCGAAACGGCTTCCACGCACCCTCGTGCCGGTATCGCTCGGGGTCGTCGGGATGCAACTCGAGCACGAACAGGTCGAGCTGGTCGATATGGAAGTTGGTGCGGCCGAACGCGAAGCGATCGGTATGCCCCTGCATGATCCCCGGTAGCCCGGGCGAACCGCCGCCGATCACGTCGAGCCCCGGGGCGCTCAGATGCGCGACGTGGCGCGGGCCGAAGCTGCCGATGCCGAGATGCGGATCATTGGCGAGGATCGCCCGTCCGGTCGCGCTGCGCGACGGCGCGATCGTCCAGGCATTGCTGCCGGCATTGGCGCGGGCGTCCGGCCCCGCGGCGGAGTCGGCGACCGGCGTCTCCGGCCCGAACGGCAGCCCGCCCAGCCGCAGCATGCCGAGATCCGCCTCGGATACCGCAGCGGCGTCGAGCCCCTCCGGCACGCGCATCGTCCAGCTCGGGCGCAGCGGCGCGACGATCGCGTCGAGATCGAGCAACCCCAAGGCGGCGAGCTGCGCGCGGCGCACTTCGTCATCGGCATTGTCGATCGAGGCGCCGCGCGCCAGCACCAGGTCGCGCACGTCCCAACGCATCGGCGCGATGCCGAGAATGGCATATTCGAGCGGCAGCAGGCTGCGATCGGCGAGCACGTCGTCGATCCGTGCGTTGATCCCGGCGACATAGGCGCGCGCGCAGGCGAGCACGTCATGCGGCACCGCGCGCAGCTCGGCGTCGAGGTCGCCGCGATAGTGGAACAGCCGCGCGGTCGCGTCGTGCCTGGCGAAATCCGCGCCGAACACCTCGGCGAGCCGGCCCATCTCGCGCCGGTGCGACAAGTCGATCTGGAACAGCCGGTCGCGCGCGACGACATAGCCCTGGCCGAAAAACGCGTCGGGGATCGATGCCGCGCGGATATGCGGCACGCCGAACGCATCGTCGACGATCTCGATCGATGCATGTGCACCGCGCACCGCCGCCTGGCGCACCAGCCTCGCCTGCCCCAGCGCTGCGGCAGCCGGTGCCAGCGCCAGGGTCGCGACCGAGCCGAGCAGGAAAGAGCGGCGGTCGAACATCGGCAAACTTCCTGCTGTGGCGGGTCGCGGCAAGCTAGCGCCGCGGAGCGCTCCGTCGCATGGCAAGCGCTGTGCCGCCCATAGAGGCAGGCTATGGGCAGAGCCATAGGCTCCGGCTATGACTTGGAAAAGTCATAGAAGCTCGAAGCCGGGTTGACGCCTCGCGAAACCGCGGCGCACCTTCGTCGCGGTACGATCGCATGCCGGCCCGCCAGAGGCCGCGGCGAAGGTGCGGTGCGTTGCCGCGGAGGGCATTCGCGCAGGCCGGCTCGCCGGTCCGGAAATTATCCCAAAGGGGGGAGTCGAATGAAGAATCCACGCCGGCAATCGGATCTCGCAAGTTACTCGTGCATGGCCGCGCTGGCCCTCGCCTCGCTCGTCGCGCTGCCCGCTGCAGCGCAGACAATGGGAGCCGGCAACCCGACCGTCCAGGAATCGGCGCCCCAGGTCGAAGATAATGGCGAAGTGCTCGTCACCGGCACGCGCATTATCCGCGACGGCTTCCAGGCGCCCACCCCGCTGACCGTGCTGACTCGCGACGACATCCAGAATAGCTCCCCGACCAACAATATCGCCGACTTCGTCAACCAGCTGCCCCAGCTCGCCGGTTCGACCAAGCCCGCCAATTCGCGCCTCAATTTGTCGAGCGGCCAGGCCGGCATCAATGCGCTCAATCTTCGCAACCTGGGCGAGACGCGAACGTTGATCCTGGTGAATGGCCGCCGCTCGGTCGGCTCGGCCGTCAACGGCGTGGTCGACGTGAACACCATCCCGCAATCCCTAATCGAGCGGGTCGAAGTGTCCACGGGCGGTGCCTCGTCTGCTTATGGTTCGGACGCAGTCGCGGGCGTGGTCAACTTCATCCTCGACAACAAGTTCACCGGGCTGCGCGTCACCGGTGACAGCGGCGTCACTGGCTATGGCGACGGTGCCAACTATTCGGGCAGCATAGCAGCCGGCAAGGCGTTCGCCGGCGGCCGCGGCCACGTGTTGCTGAGCGCCGAGATCGCGCATCAGGACGGCATCTACGAAGTCGACGCCGTCGACCGGAAATGGAACCATACTGGCTATGTCCGCGTCCAGAACCCGGCCTGGACATCGGCCAGTACCACGGCACCGCAATATCTCACCACCCTCCGCCCCATCGGTCAGGGCAACTCTACGCCCGGCGGCCTGATCACTGCATCTGCGGGCACCACCACCAATGCGCTGCGCGGCCTGTATTTCGGCCAAGGTGGCGCGGTGACCCGTTTCGACTATGGCACGCTGCTGCCGACAAACTTCAATCCCGTCGGCACGGTTGGCGCGCCGTCACTGATCCAGAACGGCTCGTGGCAAGTCAACGATTCGGGGCGGCGCATCGGCCTGATGCCGAAGGACGACCGCTACGGCTTTTTCGGGCGCCTCAGCTATGAGATTCTGGACGATGTCGAGCTGTTCGCCGAGGGCGCGTACAACCACCAGAAGGTCTTCTTCAACGCGGGCCCGAACCTCTCCACCGGCATCGCGATCAACACCACCGGATGCAGCCTCGCAACCCCGGGCCCCAACTGCAATCCTTTCGCGCTGCAGGCACTGGGTGCGGCACGGCTGAGCGGGGTGACGGGCATCACCGTCGCGACGACTGCCGCCGACTTGCCGTTCCGCGCGGTCGCCAACGAGCGCACGGTCAAGCGCGGACTGATCGGCGCCGAGGGCAAGTTCGAGGCGTTCGGCAAGCCCGCCGCCTGGGATGTCTACGTTCAGTACGGCCGAGCCGATCTGCACGAAGAACTGCAGAACATCATGAACACCAACCGCATGTTGAATGCGACCAACGCGGTTATCGCCCAGCCAGGTAATCCCGGCGGCTATGCGCCCGGCTCGATCGTTTGCGCAGTTAACGTCGATACCTTTTCCAGCACACTAAACACGCCGACGGCTAACTCGAATGCCTTGGTCAATGACGACCGCGCCTGCGTGCCGCTCAACCGCCTGGGCGTCGGCGTCGCCAATCAGGCGGCGATCGACTATGTGCTCGGCAACCCCTATCGCGACGAAGTGCTCGAACAATTCGTGATGGGTGCAAATTGGTCGGTGACGCCTTTCGCCACCTGGGCGGGCGACGTCAGCGTCGCGTTCGGCGGCGAATATCGCAAGGAGAAGATCCGGGGCACCGTCCCGAACGAATTCCTGCCCTTCATAGCGAATGGCCGCGTGACGACGAATTGGTCGGTCGGCAACTACGTGCCGACCAACGGCGAATATGACGTCAAGGAAGCGTATCTCGAAACGGTGATTCCGCTTGGGCTCGGTCTCGAGTTCAACGGCGCGGTGCGCGCCACGGACTACTCGTCATCGGGCTACGTCACCACCTGGAAGGCGGGGGCGACATGGGCACCGATCGACGATATTCGCTTCCGGGTGACGCGCTCGCGCGACATCCGCGCGCCAAACCTCGCCGATCTGTACCAGGTGGCGCAGAACAGCGACTCTGTGACCAATCCCTTCGGCGCCGGGTCCGGCCCCAACGGGGGCAGCTATCCCTTGAACAATGTCGGCTACACTGCCACCACGCTCGGCAATCTCGACCTCGTTCCGGAAAAGGCAGATTCCTGGAACATCGGCGCGGTGTTCTCACCGACCTTCCTCCGTGGCTTCAACTTCTCGGCCGATTATTTCCGTATCGAGATCAACAATGCCATCGGTACGTTCAGCGCGCAGCAGATCATCAATCGCTGTTTCGAAGGCCGTCAGGACTTCTGCGCGCAGATCCAGCAGTCGCCGAATGATCCCACGCGGCTTCTGTTTACGACGCGACCGTACAACTTCACCAAACAACTGGTGCGCGGCATCGACTTCGACGCGTCCTACCGCGTGGAGGTGGGCGGTAACGCAGGGGTCACGCTGCACGGCGTCGCGACCCGCTATATCGACAACATCACCACCACCGGGATCACCGGTGTCGTGCCGGTCGACAGCGTCGGGGCGAATGGCGGCCAGGCCAGCACGCCGACCTGGATGTTCCGCGGCAGCCTCGCTTATGACTCGCCCAGCTTCTCCGCGACCGTGGTCGGCCGCGGCATCAGCGCCGGGAAATATGTCGCCAGCGGCATCGAGTGCAGCACGAGTTGCCCAGTCTCGACCACGCAGTTCCCGACCTATGACGACAATCACGTGTCGGGATTGTTCTATGTCGACCTGAACCTGACGCAGAAGATTGCGGTGAGCAGCAGTGCGGAAGCCGAGATGTTCTTCAACGTGACCAACGTTTTCAATCGCTGGCCGCTGCTCGTGCCCGAAACCGGCCTCGCCGCGAACAGCACCTACTCGGACATGCTGGGGCGCCAGTTCCGCGTCGGGATTCGTTTCAATCTGCGCTGAGCTTCGGAAGGTTCCAACCGGATCAGGGCCGTTCCCCGGCGAAGCCGGGGAACGGCCGCGTCGCAGCTAGGCGGACATTCTCTTCACTAGACGCCGAAGCTAGATCTCGGCCTTCGCCGGGGAACGGTGTTGGCTTACGCCTCCTCGTTCCTTAGACAGCGGATCGCCTGCGCGGTTGAGGGATTGAGCAACCATGGACGCCCCGCGCGACACCCGCTCTCCCTTCGACCTCCCCCTTTTCCGCGCGGTCTGGATCGCCAGCCTCGCCTCCAATTTCGGCGGGTTGATCCAGTCGGTCGGCGCGTCGTGGATGATGACGAGCCTCAGCGGGTCGCCGCAGATGATCGCGCTGGTGCAGGCGTCGACCAGCCTGCCGATCATGCTGCTTTCGCTATGGGCGGGCGCCGTCGCCGACAATCTCGATCGCCGCCGGGTCATGCTCGCCGCGCAATGCTTCATGCTGTCGGTCTCGGCATTGCTCGCGCTCGGCGGCTGGGCGGGGCTGCTCACGCCGTGGCTGCTGCTCGTCTTCACCTTCCTGATCGGCTGCGGGACCGCGCTCAACGGCCCGGCGTGGCAAGCCTCGGTCGGCGATATGGTGCCACGCCCGATGCTGCCGAGCGCCGTCGCGCTCAACAGCATGGGGTTCAACGTCGCGCGCAGCCTCGGACCGGCGATCGGCGGCGTCATCGTCGCGGCGGCGGGCGCGGCGGCGGCGTTCCTGATCAATGCTGTCAGCTATGTCGGGCTGATCACCGTGCTCGCGCGCTGGAAGCCTGATCTGCCGCCGCGCCCGCTGCCGCGCGAGCGGATCGGCGTCGCGATGGTCGCGGGGATCCGCTACGTCCGGCTCTCGCCGCCGATCCGCATCGTGCTGGTCCGCGCGGCGCTGTTCGGCTTCGCGGCAAGCGCAGTGCCGGCGCTGATGCCGCTGGTCGCGCGCGACATCGTCCATGGCGGCCCGCTGACCTATGGCCTGCTGCTCGGCGGGTTTGGAGCCGGCGCGGTCGGCGGGGCGCTTGGCAGCGGGTGGCTGCGCCAGCGGCTGTCGACGGAGAACCTCGTGCGCGTCGCAGCGCCGGCGCTCGCCTTGGGCGCGGCAGCGACCGCGGCGACCGGCTGGCTGGCACTGACCCTCCTCGCGCTGGCATTGTGCGGCGCCGGCTGGGTGGTCGCGCTGTCGACCTTCAACGTCAGCGTCCAGATGGCGTCGCCGCGCTGGGTCGTCGGACGCGCGCTCGCGCTCTATCAGATGGCGGCGTTCGGCGGGATGGCCAGTGGCAGCTGGGTTTTCGGCGCCATTGCGGGCGCGCGGGGCGTGGAGGCGGCGCTGATGGTCGCCGCGATCCTCCAATTGCTCAGCGTCCCTGCAGGCCTGATCTGGCGGCTCCCCGCAGTCAGCCAGCTCAACCTCGACCCGCGCGACAGCTGGCGCGAGCCGCAGACGGCGGTCCCGGTCGAGCCGCGCAGCGGACCGATCGTCATCACCATCGAGCATCGCATCGCCGAGGCCAATGTCGCCGCCTTCCTCGCCGCGATGTCCGAGCGCCGCCGCATCCGCCGCCGCGACGGCGCGCGCCAATGGGCGCTGCTGCGCGATCTCGGCGATTCGGAGCTGTGGATCGAGCGCTATCATGTCGCGACCTGGCTCGATTATGTCCGCCACAATTACCGGCGCACCCATGCCGACGATGCCAATAGCGAGGCGCTGCGCCAGCTGCGCATTCCGGGCACCGAGCCGGTGGTGCACCGTCGGATCGAGCGCCAGACCGGCTCGCCTTCCCCCACGCGCGGCACCGATCCTCGCGAAATGGGCACGATCACCGATCCCAGCGGTTCATCTTGACCGCAATATGATCCACGACTCGGGCGGCTGCCCGAGTGACGGAGACGAACCGCATGTATGTTCTGCTTACCAGCCTGGCCCTGATGGCCGCCCCTGCCGCCCCACAGGATTATGCGATCCTCGGCCCGCGCTATGCCCGCGCGGCCGACGGCGCCGTCTCCCGCCAGGTGCTGGCGCGCGCCGGAAAGGCGCTCGGCCGGGCGCCCGGCGCGATTCCGCGCCTCCACACCGAGGGTACGCTCCCCGGCAATGGCATTCGCGACATCAGCCTCAAGGCGAAGCAGGACCAGCCGATCGTCCTCGATCTTGCGCTGGCGTGGCGGCTGAGCGGGGACCGGCGCTACCTGAACCAGGCCGGCCGCTATCTCGGGGCGTGGGTCGACACCTATCAGATGTCGTTCAATCCGATCGACGAGACCGGCTTCGACACGCTCATCATGGCCACCGACCTCACCGAAGCCGACCTGCCGCCAGCGTTGCGATCGAAGCTCGGAGCGTTCTGGACGCGGATGGCGTCGGGCTATCTCGACGCGGCGGAGCGCACGTCGAAGGACCAGATGACCAATTGGCAGAGCCACCGCGTCAAGCTGGCGACGATGGCGGCGTTCCAGAGCGGCAACGGCCAGCTGATCGCCCGCGCCCGCGCCGCGTTTCGCGCGCAGATCGCGGCGAACATACGACCGGACGGATCGGTGCTCGACTTTCACGAGCGCGACGCGCTGCATTATGTCACCTACGATCTCGATCCGCTGCTGATGGCCGCGATCGCCGCCAGAGCGCATGGCGAGGACTGGTATCGCTGGCAAAGTCCCACGGGGTCGAGCCTCGCCGCGGCGCTCGGCTGGCTGAAGCCCTATGCGCTGGGCAACCAGACTCACACCGAGTTCGCACGGTCGAAGGTCAGTTTCGACAAGCAACGCGCCGCCGCCGGCCAGTCCGACTACGCCCCGCATGCCTGGAAACGCGGCAACGCGGTAAATACCTTCGCGCTCGCCAGCCTGTGCGATCCCGCGCTGTCGCCGCTGGTCCAGCGGCTGAGCGCGGAAACGCGCGCGCGGCCCGATGCCTGGATCTCGCTCAAGGCTGCCGGGCGCTGACAAAAAAGCCGCGGCCCTTCCGGACCGCGGCTTCCTTTACCCCCATGTGTCTCGTGTCAGGCGACCGCCGAAACCGGCTCCGCGCCCTCGACGCCGTCCGGCTCGCGCAGCACATAGCCGCGGCCCCAGACGGTCTCGATGTAATTCTCGCCGTCGCAGGCCATGCTGAGCTTCTTGCGCAGCTTGCAGATGAACACGTCGATGATCTTGAGCTCGGGCTCGTCCATCCCGCCATAGAGGTGGTTGAGGAACATTTCCTTGGTGAGCGTGGTGCCCTTGCGGAGCGAGAGCAGCTCCAGCATCGCATATTCCTTGCCGGTCAGGTGCACGCGGCTGCCATCGACTTCGACGGTCTTGGCATCGAGATTGACCGCGAGCTTGCCGGTGCGGATGACCGACTGGCTGTGGCCCTTCGAGCGGCGGACCACGGCGTGAATGCGCGCGACCAACTCTTCGCGGTGAAACGGCTTGGTGACGTAATCGTCGGCGCCGAAGCCGAAGCTGCGCACCTTCGAATCCATTTCGTTGATGCCCGACAGGATCAGCACCGGCGTCTGCACGCGGGCGACCCGGACCTTCTTGAGCACGTCATAGCCGTGCATGTCCGGCAGGTTGAGATCGAGCAGGATGATGTCGTAATCATAGAGCTTGGCGAGGTCCAAGCCCTCTTCGCCGAGATCCGTCGTGTAGACGTTGAACCCTTCGGTCGAGAGCATCAGCTCGATCGCCTTGGCAGTCGAAGGCTCGTCCTCGATCAGCAACACGCGCATCGTCGGTTCCCCTGTCCCAAGCACGCGAGCAACCCCTACGGCCGTCGCGCTGGACGAATTCATTAACCTAAGCACCTCTGAAGGCAAAAGGTTAATTTCTGACTAACCGGCCTTGTTCCACGAGTCGTAGGGAATCTACCTAGCGGCAGACTCGATCCCGTTTCGCTGTCGAGTCAAAAGTGCACTTCGCCGCACATGCGCTTGAGCCGATCGCTGAGGAAATCGATCAATGCTTCGACGCGGGCGGGACGCAATGTCCCCGGAGGGGTAAGCAGATGAAGCCCCGCCGCGCCGATCGCCCAATCGGCGAGCACGGATTCGAGCCGGCCGGCCGCGAGCTCTTCGCTGACCAGGAAGTCGGGCAAGCGCGCGACGCCGAGCCCCGCGCGCAGCGCCGGTAGCATCGCATCGCCATTATCGGTGCGGATCGGCCCGTCGATACGGACCGCAGCCTCCTCTCCGCCCGCGCGGCGGAAGCGCCAGACATCCGGCGTCGCGGTATTGGTGTAGACGAAGCAGGCATGGTGGGCGAGGTCGGCGGGATGGCGCGGGCGTCCGGCGCGGTCGAAATAGGCCGGCGAGCCGACGATATGCCCGTTGACCGGCCCCAGCCGCCGCGCGCGCAGCGAGCTGTCGGGCAGCTCGGCGATGCGGATCGCGATGTCGATCCCTTCGCCGACGATGTCGACGAAGGCGTCCGACAGCCTGAGGTCGACCTTGATCCCGGGATGCAGGGTCATGAACTCGGCGAGCGCCGGGGCCAGATGGCGGATGCCGAAGGTCAGCGGCGCCGCGAGCCGCACCACGCCGACGGGCGCGCTTGCCGATTCGAACGCCGCCTCCTCGGCGGCCTGGCCTTCGGAAAGGATGCGCTGGGCATGATCGGCGAGCGCGCGACCGCTGTCGGTGAGGGTCAGCCGCCGCGAGGTGCGGTGGAACAGCGACGTCCCCAGCCGCGCCTCCAGCCGGGTGATCGCCTTGGACACGGTCGCTTTGGATACCGCCAGCGCCTCCGCCGCGCCGCTGAACGAGCGATGCTCGACCACCGCGGCAAATACTGCCCAGGCTTCGAAATCGGGTAGCTTCATCTTCTTCTCTCTAAGCCCCTCCCCTTCAGGGGAGGGGTTGGGGGT
>NZ_JBYSXG010000054.1:0-31946 GCF_058782005.1 Sphingomonas sp. FW306-1B-B10E | reverse complement strand
CTCCCCCGACCCCTCCCGCAAGCGGGAGGGGAGCGCATTGGGCTTGCGCAGGAGTCGGTTGCATTCCCGCCCGATCGCGCGTATGCGCCCCGCTTTCCTCGAACGTCAGGAACCCGCCCGGCCATCAAGGGCTGCCGCGGCGGTTCGCGCGTTCGAGTTTGCAAGGAGACCAAAATGCCCAAGCTCAAGACCAAGAGCGGCGTCAAAAAGCGCTTCAAGCTCACCGCCACCGGCAAGGTGAAGCACGGAGTCGCCGGCAAGCGCCACCGCCTGATTTCGCACAACGCGAAGTACATCCGCCAGAATCGCGGCACTTCCGTGCTCGCCGATGCCGATACCGCCCGCGTCATCGCGTGGGCGCCGTACGGCCTGCGTTAAGGGAGCCCAGCAGATATGGCACGCGTCAAACGGGGTGTTACCACCCGCGCCAAGCACAAGAACATCCTCGAACAGGCCAAGGGTTACCGCGGCCGTCGCAAGAACACGATCCGCGTCGCGCGGCAGGCCGTCGAAAAGGCCGGCCAATACGCGTATCGCGATCGCAAGGTTAAGAAGCGGACCTTCCGCGGCCTGTGGATCCAGCGCATCAACGCCGGCGTCCGCGCCGAGGGTCTGACCTATTCGCAGTTCATGCACGGCATCAAGCTTGCCGGCATCGAACTCGACCGCAAGGTCCTGGCCGACATCGCGATGCACGAGGGTGAGGCATTCGCCGCCATCGTCGCGCAGGCGAAGGCCGCACTGCCCCAGACCGCATAAGCCGTCTGCGTCAGTCGAGATTCAGGGCGTCGGAGCATGCTCCGGCGCCCTTTTTCGTTGGCTGCCATGTGCTTGCGGAGTTGACAGCGGGACCCGGCTGGCGGGATAGGCAGGCTATGGTTCCCCTTTCGTTCGGTGGTCAGGAATTCGAGGCGCTCGGCCAGGGCGCGCTCTATTGGCCTGCCCGGCGCGCATTGCTCGTCGCCGACCTGCACTTCGAAAAGGGCAGCTGGTTCGCGATGAAGGGGCAGATGCTGCCGCCTTACGATTCGCTGGCAACGCTGATGGAACTGACCGCGCTCGTCGATCGCACCCAGGCGCGCGAATTATGGTGTCTCGGCGACAGCTTCCACGATTCGGCGGGGTGCGAGCGGCTGCCCGCCGATGCGCGCGGGATGCTCACCGCGCTGACCGGCCGGCTCGATTGGCGCTGGATCACCGGCAACCACGATTCGCTGCTCGTCGACCATTGCGGCGGGACGATCGTCGAGGAGGCCGAGATCGACGGGCTGGTGCTGCGCCACGAGGCGGTGCCAGGCGAGCCGCGGCCCGAATTGTCGGGGCATTTCCATCCCAAATTGCGGATCAGCGTGCGCGGCCGGCAAGTCGCGCGGCGCTGCTTCGTCGCCACCGCGACCAAGCTGATCCTGCCCGCCTTCGGTTCGCTCACCGGCGGGCTCGACGCGCATCATCCCGAGATCGTCCGCGCGGTCGGGCGCGGCGCGCAGGCTTTGGTCGCGCTCGACGACCGGCTGCTACGCTTCCCGATCGCCGCCTAGCGGCGGATCGACCCCGTGCAGGTCATCGGCCCCGAGCCGCGCAAGATGCATTCGGGCTTGCCGGTGATGTGGACCCCGCCGCTGGCCAGCGCCGTCGCGCGCGCGGTGAAGCGCACGTCGATGCGGATGTCGCCGCTGCTCTCCGAGGTCAGGCTGGCGTCGCCGGCGGTGAGTGCGCTCGCGTCGATCGATCCCGCGCCATAGTTGCGGATGCTGGCGCGGCCCGTCGTTCCGGCCAGCCGTATCGCGCCGGTGCCGGTGAGGCTGGCGGTGAGATCATCGGCGCGGATCGACGCGACTTCGAGGGTACCGGCGCCGGTCTGCATCAGCGTGACGCGCCCGCCGCGCATCTCCGCCACGCGGACGCGCGGTCCGCCATTGAGCACCACTTCGCGCAGCAGCCGCGTCGAGACGCGCACCACCGGCAGCGCGGTGCCGTTGCGGCCGGCCCAGGCGAGCGGGCCGCCGCTCACCACCAGGGTGTCGCCGTTGCTGCGCACGTTGACCTGGTCGAGCGCGACACGGTCGCCCGAGGCCGTCGCCCCAGGCGGGCCGGGCACGACCTCGACCTGGAACGGGCCGTCGACGCGGAGCCGCTCGAACCCGCCGACCATGAACCGGCGCTCCTGCGCCGGCGCGGCGGCAGTGAGCAGGAGCAGCGGAGCGAGGAGGAGCGAACGCATCGCGCGACAGTCGCGCGCCGCGTTGTTGGAGGCAAGCGTTAGGTTGGGAAAAGCCCCTCCCCTTCAGGGGAGGGGTTGGAGTGGGGCCTGGACGTCTCACCGAGCCCTTCGCCCGTGGACATGCCCCACCCCCAACCCTCCCCTGAAGGGGAGGGGCTTAGAGGGTTCGCCTCAGCTGCAGTGGGCCTCGCCCGAGCCCACTTTGCTGACCGAGCATTGCGCGCCGCCGCCGAGCTCGGCGTCGCCCGAGCCGACGATCGACACCGAGGCCGGGCCCTTGACCGTGCCGAGAACATTGCCCGAGCCGGCGATCGAGACGTCGGCGCTCGTCGCGGCGAGGCCCTTGGCGTCGATATTGCCCGAGCCGGCCAGCGAGGCCGAGAATTTGGCGACGCTGCCCGAGACGGTCATGTCGCCCGATCCGGCCAGCGAGAGGTCGACGCTGTCGGCGCGCAGGTCGGCGATGTGGAGGTCGCCCGATCCGCCGATCGAGGCGGCGCGCAGGCTGGGCAAGGTGACGTGAACGCGCGCGCCGGGGCCGTCCTGGTGCCAGTTCTGGTCTTTGCGGCCGACGCGCAGCGAACCATCGACGACGCGGATGTCGAGCTGGTCGAGCACCTTGGTGTCGCCGTCGGCAGTGACCGCGAAAGTGGGGCCGACCTTGACGTCGACATCGTCCGAGCCGCGCAGGTCGACGGCGGTGAAGCCGGTCGCCGCGAAGCTGCGCGTGCCGCCGGTGCCGCTCGGCTGCGCGGCCTCGCCCCGCTCGGCATTGGACTGGCAGGCCGCCAGCGGCAGCAGGGCGATCATCAGCAATGCGCGCATTTTCGGTCTCCGAACTCGTGTGTTGTCAACGCAATACACTATGTGCCGGCCAAGGAAAAGGGGCGGCCATTGCTGGTCCGCCCCTCCCCGAAGTTTAGAAAGTTGCGGCCTCAGGCCGGAACCTTGTCCTTGTTCCAGATCGCCGCGGCCTTGCGCAGGATCTCGAGGATCTTCTCGAGCGCAGTCGGCTCATCGACTTCTTCCATCGCCGCGAGCTCGCGTGCGAGGCGCGATGCGGCGGCTTCGAAGATCTGGCGCTCCGAATAGCTCTGCTCGGGCTGGTCGTCGGCGCGGAACAGGTCGCGGACCACTTCGGCGATCGACACGAGGTCGCCCGAATTGATCTTCGCCTCATATTCCTGCGCGCGGCGCGACCACATGGTGCGCTTGACCTTGGGCTTGCCCTTCAAGGTCTCGAGCGCCTCGCGGAGCGTCTTGTCCGAGGACAGCTTGCGCATGCCGACGCTCTCGGCCTTGTTGGTGGGCACGCGCAGCGTCATCTTCTCTTTTTCGAAGCGCAGCACGTAGAGCTCAAGCTGCATCCCCGCAATTTCCTGTTTCTGCAGCTCGATCACACGGCCCACGCCGTGCTTGGGGTAAACGACATAATCGCCGACATCGAAGGACAGCGCCTTGGCAGCCATGGGCTAGAGACCTTTCCGTGAATAACCGGTCCCGAACGGGTGCGGCGTCGGCCCTGGCGCTTTCTGCGTCGGGCAGGCGGTTCGGGACAACAACCTATGCTTCTCCGGGCGGAAGGGCGATTCATCGCCTCCGTCGCGGACTATTTAACACGGTTGCAATAAAATTACCAGCCGCGCGTCATGCCCCGCGCGCATTTATGTGCACTGCGGCGAAGAATTTTCCGGGCGGCCGGCGGCGGGCCGCTGCCTCAGCTGCCGGTGCCGGGGTTTGCCGAGAAATATTTCTCGAACTTGCCTTCCTCGCCCTTCATCGCGTCGGCGTCGGCCGGCGCCTCGCCCTTCTGCGTGATGTTGGGCCATTCCTCGGAATAGGTCTTGTTGAGCTCGAGCCACTTTTCGAGACCGTTCTCGGTATCGGGCAGGATCGCCTCGGCAGGGCATTCGGGCTCGCAGACGCCGCAGTCGATGCACTCGCTCGGATTGATCACGAGCATGTTCTCGCCTTCGTAGAAACAGTCGACCGGGCACACTTCGACGCAGTCCATGTACTTGCACCGGATGCAGGCGTCGGTGACGACATAGGTCATGGCAGGTCGGCTCCCTCGAGCGGCAAAGGTCTGGTACGCGGCCCCTGCTATGCCTCGGATTCTACGGCGTCAACGTCCTTGGGCGCCTGGGTTTCGAGCCGCGTGTAGAGCAAGGCCGCCTCGGCCGGCGGGCCGCGGCGCTTGGGCAATGCCTCGACGCGCAGCGCCAGCACCTTTCCGTAGAGCGGGAAGACGATGATCGCGCCGACGCGCACGGGCGCCGCCGAGCGTTCGATCCGCCGGCCGTCGAGCCGCAAGGTGCCCTTCTCGGCGATCGCCTGCGCGGCGCTGCGCGTCTTGGCGAGGCGCGCGAACCACAGAAAGCGGTCGAGCCGGATGGCGGCGCCCTCAGCCACTGCGTAGCCCTGCCAGCGCGGCAAAGGCATTGTCCGCCGGCGCCGCCTTGGGCTTGGCGACGGGCGTGAGGCCCTGCCAGATCCAGCGCTGCGGCTCGCCTTCGCGCGGGCGGGCGGTCTTGAAGCCGAGCTGCGCCATCAGCCGCGCGATCGTCTCGGGGGTGAGGCCGATCGAGGTGGCGAGCGCCGGATCGGGCGCGAAGGGCTTGCGGCCCTGGCGCGCGTCATGCGCGGCGCGCGCGATCCGCTCAATCAGGTCGACGCGCACTGCCTGGCTGCCGAGCGGGCGAAAGCCATATGCGAGATCGGCGCCGGGGGCGTTGCGGGGCAGCACCGTCGCGCCCTCGCGCGGGGCGCCGGCGAGCGCCATCAATTCGCGCCGCCAGCGTGCCGCCGCGGGCTTGAGCAAGGCCGGCGCGAACAGGTCGAGCGTGCCGATCGTGACGCCGATCGTGCGCAGCCGTTTCCGGGCGTCGCCATCGAGTCCTTCGACGAGCGCGGCGACGCCGCGGCGCGCGAGCAGGCCGCCGGCGTCGAGCAATGCGTTGGCGAGCGCGCGCAGCGGGCCGCCGGCGGCGGGATCGCGGGTCGCGGCATCGAGCTTGGCGAGGACAAGGAGGTGACGCGCGACCTGCGCGGCGAACCACGCGTCGAGGCGGGCCTGGATTGCGGTGCGGGCTTGCGGATCGAGCACGTCGAGGGCGCGGTCGAGTATGATCTTGGGGCGGACGAGGTTCGGACCCGGCTTCAATGTGGCGATAGCAACACTCCGCCACCACACCGTTCGCCCTGAGCTTGTCGAAGGGCCGTTCTTTTCCTTGGCAACGGGCGCGAAGGAGGACGGTGCTTCGACAAGCTCAGCACGAACGGGGGAAGGGGGGTGCTCCGAAACCGGGGAGAGGCTGAGCTCCTCGTCGCTCGCCTCGATCAGCGCTTCGCCGCGCTTGCGATATTCCCCCGCAAGCCTTTTCTCCGCCGCCGCGAGCAGCATGCGCTTGTCCGCCGCGCGGGCATCGGCCTGGACGGTGAAGCGGAAGCCTTCGAGCGTGCCGAGCGGGTGCTCCTCGACGCTAACCTCCCCCTCGGGCCCGATCGTCACCGGCAGGTTCGAGACGTCGGCGCCGATCTGGCGGAGCAGCACCGTAGTGCGCTTGTCGACGAAGCGCTGGGTGAGGCTGGCGTGAAGCGCGTCGGAGAGCTTTTCCTCGATCGCGCGCGTCCGTTCGGCCCAGTGAATGGGGTCCTCGAGCCAATCGGCGCGGTGCGCGATATAGGCCCAGCTCCGCGCCGCGGCGATGCGGCCGGCGAGCGTCTCGACGTCGCCGCCCATATTGTCGAGCCGCGCGATCTCGTCGGCGAACCATTGGTGCGGGACATGGCCGTTTGCCTCTGACAAATGACCGAACAGCCGCCCGACGAAGCGGGCGTGCGGATCGACGCCGAGCTTGCGGAAATCGGGGAGTCCGCACGCTGCCCATAGCCGCGCGACCATCCGAGGCGAGCGGACGCGTGCGCGCACCCAATCCTCGTCGGCGAGGCGCTTGAGCACCGCGAGGTCGACCGCCTGCGGCGCGGCGCGGAGCACTTCGGCCTGGGGCTTGGCCTCGAGGCTGGCGACCAGCGCGTCCACGCTGGCGAAATCGGGCTCGCCCTCGCGCCAATAGAGACGCTCGAGCCGCGGCACCTGATGCGCTTCGAGCGCGAGCACCTCTTCAGGGGTGAAAGCGCCTGGGCCTTCCTCGTGGAGCGCGCCGAAGGTGCCGTCGCGCTGGTGGCGCCCGGCGCGGCCGGCGATCTGCGCCATCTCCGCGATCGTCAGCCGGCGCTGGCGACGGCCATCGAACTTGGTCAGGCTGGCAAAGGCGACATGGTTGACGTCCATGTTGAGCCCCATGCCGATCGCGTCGGTGGCGACGAGGTAATCGACCTCGCCGGCCTGGAACATCGCGACCTGGGCATTGCGGGTGCGCGGGGACAGCGCCCCCATCACCACCGCGGCGCCGCCGCGCAGCCGGCGCAGCGCCTCGGCGACGGCATAGACTTCCTCGGCCGAGAAGGCGACGATCGCCGAGCGGCGGGGCAGGCGCGACAGCTTCTTGGCGCCGGCATAGCTCAAGGTCGAAAAGCGCGGGCGGCCGACGATCTCGGCATCGGGAACCAGCGCCTTGAGCATCGGCTTCATCGAATCCGATCCGAGGATCATCGTCTCGGCAAAGCCGCGGGCGCGCAGCAGCCGATCGGTGAAGACATGGCCGCGCTCGGGATCGGCGCCCAATTGCGCCTCGTCTAGGCCGACAAACGCGACTTCGCGATCGACTGGCATGCTCTCGGCGGTGCACAGCAGCCATTTGGCCTTGGACGGCAGGATTTTCTCCTCGCCGGTGATCAGCCCGACATTCTCGACGCCCTTCATCCGGACGACGCGGTCATAGACTTCGCGCGCGAGCAGCCGCAGCGGGAAGCCGATCATGCCGCTGGCATGGCCGCACATCCGCTCGACCGCGAGATGGGTCTTGCCGGTATTGGTGGGGCCGAGCACCGCAGTGACCGGCGAACGCGCGAACTGGCTCATGTCGCTGTCCAACATCGTTCCGAGTCAGCCCTTAAGCAACACCCCCTGATTGCGAAGCTTCCTTAACCATGTTGAATTATAGGCAGATTTGAGACTGTTCTTCCCTCTACCCCGGCACCGGCACGGGTCGCCGCAGGCGTGGGAACGAAGCGGGGTGCTTAATTTGACTTTAAACGCTCTGTTCCACAGTGATCCGGTGTTCGCCGGGGGTGGCGGCACATTCGACGACGGGGTTTTCGGGGGGCATCGCGCCTTGTTCCTGCGTAACGATCATGGCCTGGAGCTCGGCGGCGGCGCGGCAATCTCGCACGCATTTCCGCCTGTGCCCGGCACTGCCCTCAGCACCAAGCTCAAGCGCCGCGTCTTCGCCAATCTCGATCTCGCCCCCGATCTCGGCGCGCGCATCGGCACCTTGACCTGGTATCGCGGCGTCGCGACCTGTTTCGGGCTGTGCGCGCTGACCTTCCTGATGGCGCCCGGCTTCGAGACCCCGATCTACGGCACCGTCGCGCCGGCGCTGACCGGCACCGATCTCGACGCCGCGCGCGCACAGGCGATCCGGCCGCTCGCAATGGGTGCGACCACCGGCTATCACGTCGCCGCGACCAACCTCGTCGCGCCGCTGACCGACACGCCCGAACGTCCGATCATCAGCCTCGACGCCAAGCTCGCCTCGGGCGACGCACTGCTCAGCGTGCTGCGCCGTTCGGGCGTCGGCGCGGTCGATGCCGAGCAGGTCGGCGCTTTGGTCACCAAGGCAGTGTCATTCGACGAGATCCAGCCGGGCACGATGCTCGACATCACGCTCGGCCGCCGCACCGACAAGGCGCAGGCGCGGCCGCTGCAGAACATGGCGTTCCGTGCCAAGTTCGACCTCAAGCTCGAGGTTGCGCGCACCGGCAACCAGCTTTCGCTCAAGCAGATCCCGATCGCGATCGATCATACGCCGCTGCGCGTCCAGGGCGCGATCGGATCGAGCCTGTACCGCTCGGCGCGCGCTGCCGGTGCCCCGGCCAAGGCAGTGGAATCGTTCATCCGCACGCTGGCGACGCGGGTGCCGGTCTCGCATCTCGGCTCGAGCTGCAAGTTCGACATCATCGTCAAGCAGGACCGCGCCGCCACCGGCGAGGTCCAGCTCGGCAACCTGCTCTATGCCGGGGTCGCCGGGTGCGACAACAAGGTCCAGCTGATGCCGTGGGAATCGAACGGCAAGACCGAATGGTTCGACGGCGGCGGCAAGGGTAACCGCACCGGCATGATGGCGATGCCGACCAACGGCCGCTTCTCCTCGGCCTTCGGCATGCGCCGCCACCCGATCCTGGGCTATACCCGCATGCACAAAGGCATCGACATCGCCGCGCCCTGGGGCACGCCGGTCTATGCCGCGACCGACGGCGTGGTGCAGTTCGCCGGCCGCAGCTCGGGCTATGGCAATTTCATCAAGCTCAGCCATGGCGGCGAATTCGGCACCGGCTATGGCCATCTCAGCCGCATCGTGGTGCGCGGCGGCCAGACGGTGCGCAAGGGCCAGGTGATCGGCGCGGTCGGCAATACCGGCATGTCGACCGGGCCGCATCTCCACTATGAGCTGTACAAGAACGGCGTCGCGGTGAACCCGCGCTCGGTGGCGTTCAGCTCGCTGCGCCAGCTGACCGGCAGCGATCTCGGCGCGTTCCGCGCGAAGCTGCAGCAGCTATTGTCGGTCCCGGTGGGCCGCGGCGCTGCACCCGACGCGGATTGAGCATCGGCGTCGCGCGCTTGGTCAGCCTGCTTTAGGCTGAGTGACGATCATCGCGCGGAAGTTTCCGCCATAGACCGCCTCGCTCCAATGGGCTCGCAGGTCGTCGAAATCCAGCACGACCCTGCCCGGGCTGGCGCGCTCGGGATCGATCAAGGTGACGGTGCGCTGCGCATCGTCGATCGCGGACACGACGACGGTATGGCCATAAGGCACGCTGAGGTCGAGCATGACCGGATGGCCGCGACCCATCTCGGCGCGGATCAGCTTCATGCCCTCCTCGAAGCCCGCCTCGTCGTTCGGTAGCGACACTTCTCGCCACTCGTAGCCGAGCGACCGCACAGCTTTCACGATATCGCGGTACGGCGTGATGCTGAAATCGTCGAACGGGGCGACCGGATCATAGCTGCGCCCGGCGGCGAGCGTCTTGAGCTTTCGCGGTGACTGCGGATCGCCATAGAAAGCGAGGATCATCGCTGCCGAAGTCGGCACGCACAGCAGCGTCTCCTGCCGCATATGCGGGACGGCGAGCTCCTTCCGCGTGCTGGCCGGCGGCGCGCAGCAAGCGAGCAGGACGGCAAGCGCCAAGACGCGCCAGCGCGTGGGGCGAGGCATGGAGTGCCTCCCGCTCGTTACTTCCCCTGCGAGCGCCAGCGCCGGATCGTGCGCTCGAGCATCCCCTCCTCGCCGCCGCTCTCGCGCCACAGCTCGGAGAAGAGCGGATCGTCCGAGGCCGGGCGCTTGCCGTCCTCGAGGCTGTCGAACAGCAGGCGCACCGGCGTCGCGACGCCTTCGCCGACCGCGATGCACTCGCGGTTGCGCAGCGCGGGAATCGAATCGAGGAAGCCGCGCGCGCCTTCGGGCATGGCCGCGCGGACAAAGGCCTGGTCGCGCTCGTTGTTGAGCCGCATCGACAGGATCGTGCCGCATTGCGAGAGCACGCCTTCGGCCAAGTCCGACGGACGCTGCGAGATCAGCCCGAGCGATACGCCGTACTTACGGCCTTCCTTGGCGATGCGGCTGAGGATGCGGCCGACCGACGATCCGTCGGCATTGCGCTCGTTGGGGACGTAGCGGTGCGCCTCTTCGCAGACGAGCAGCACCGGCCGCTTGGTCTCGCCGCGCGACCAGATCGCGAAGTCGAACACCATCCGCGAGAGCACCGCGACCACCACCGACGTGATCTCGGACGGAACCCCCGACACGTCGATGATCGAGATCGGCTTGCCGCCGCCGGGCAGGCGGAAGATCCGCGACAGGAAGTTCGCCATCGAATCGGCGACGAGCATGCCGGAGAACATGAAGGCGTAGCGCGGGTCGCCCTTGATCTCGTCGATCTTGCTGCGCAGGCGGAGATAGGGCGCCGTGTCGGTCGCCTTGTCCATCTTGCCCATTTCGAGCTGGAGGATCTGGGTCAGGTCCGACAGCAGATAGGGGATCGGCGCGTCGACGGTGAGCTTGCCGAATTCCTGCGCGAGCCGGTTCTTGCCCTTGGCGAGCAGCAGGCATTTGGCAAGGATGTCGGCATCGACCTGGCGGTCCGAATCATGCGTGGTGAGGAAGACCTCGCAATGTTCCTCGAAGTTCATCAGCCAGTACGGCATCTGCAGGTTTGAGACGTCGTAGAGCGCACCGGTGGTCTTGAACGCGCTGGCATATTCGCCGTGCGGATCGATCATCACGATATGGCCCTGCGGCGCCAGCTCACAGATGCGGTGGAGGATCAAAGCCGCCGCGGTCGACTTGCCGGTGCCGGTCGAGCCGAGCAATGCGAAATGCTTGCCGAGCATCGAATCGACGTAGAGCGCGGCGCGGATGTCCTTGGTCGGGTAGACGTTGCCGATCTGGATGTGCGCGCGGTCGTCGGCGGCGTAGATCTGCTTGAGGTCGGCGGTCGAGACCGGAAAGACGGTGCAGCCGGGGGTCGGGTAACGCGTGACGCCGCGGCGGAACTTGTAGAGCTTGCCGGTGAGCTTTTCCTCGTCGCCTTCGCCGAGGAAATCGACTTGCGCCGAGATCCTGTCGCCGCTCGAATCGAGCCGGAGCGCGCGGACATTGGCGATCAGCCACGTGCCGCCGACGCGCACCTTGACCTGGCTGCCGACCTGTCCGGCATTGGCGATCGCGGCATCCCCGCTCGCGGCCAACGCCTCGATCTCGGCGGCATCGAACACTACCTGGCTCGACGAGCCGGCGATCTCGAGCACCACGCCGATCGCGCGCACCTGGCTGCGCGACGCAGGCGAGTCTCCCGACGATACGGGCGCGGCATTGTCGAAGGCGCGCGCGCCGAACTGACCTTCCATCGGATACTCCCCGGGGTTACGCCGCACCTATGCCCGAAGAGCGTAAATATTGGGTTTGCCCGCTAACCGCTTGTTCGCATAGCTAGAACCGCCGCCAGAGCGCCCCGGCGCCCCAGCCGAACAGCACCGAGAGCGCCACCGCGACGAGTCCGTAGGGCACCGAATAGTCCTCGGCGCTGGTCGCGACGAAGCGTTCGAACCCCGATTTGCGGATGTCGATCGGGCGGACCGCGGCGGCGAGCACCCGGCCGTTCTGAATCAGAAAGGTCTCGGCAGTGAAGCGCCCGACGGGGACGCGTGCCGGGATGTTGAGCCGCGCGCGGTACAGCACGCCCCCGGTAATCTCGACGGCGTTCGAATCCTCGTAGAATAGCCCGGCGCGGGTACGCAGGTCGACCAGCCCGCGATCGAAGCGGTCCTGCACTTGCGGAACCGCGCCCGAGGCGGGGGAGAGCTGGAGGCTGTCGACGCCGAGCTCGTAGATCGCGCGCGTGCGCTCGTCGACGATGCCGCGGATCGGCCGCGACGAGGCGACCGCGTAGAAGCTCGGCGCCGAGCGGTAGCGCATCGATTCGGCGTTGAGCCAGATCCCGGCCACCTTCTCCTTCTCGCGCACCAGCACCGCCTGGGTCGGTCCGCGCACCACCACCGCGATGTCGACCGGGCCGTCGGCGGGATCGGGGGCGCGGCCGCGCGGATAGAGGATCGCGCCGAACAGCAGCAATTCGGCCCCGGTGAACGAATAGGCGATCTCGATATTGCGCTCGGAAACGTCGGGGACGAGCACCGGCTTGGCCTGTCCCATCAGCAGCGGCGCTGCGAGCGCCAGCAGACCGGCGCCGACACTCTTCACAGCAACTCGACCGAATAGATCTCGTCGGGGCGCCAGGCGAGCCCGAGTACCATTCGCAGCGCCACGCCGAGCACGATCAGCGCCAGCGCGAGGCGGAGATATTCGGGCTTGGCCTTCTGGGCGAAGCGCGCGCCGAGCTGCGCGCCGGCGACCGATCCGAGCAGCAGCAGCGCGGCGAGGACGATGTCGACTGCCTTGGTGGTGGTGGCGTGGACCATCGTCGCCGCCGCGGTGACGAACAGGATCTGGAACAGCGACGTGCCCACCACGACCTGCGTCCCCATGCCGAGCAGATAGAGCATCGCGGGGACGAGGATGAACCCGCCGCCGACGCCGAGCAGCACGGTGAGCATCCCGGTGAAGAAACCGAGGATCAGCGGTGCGAGCGGCGAGATGTACAGTCCCGAGCGATAGAAGCGCCAGCGCAGCGGCAGCATCGCGACGAGCGGGTGGTGGCGGCGCTTGCGCGGGCGCGGCGCGACGGCGCCGCGGCCGACGCGCACCGCGGTGATCGATTCGTGGAGCATCAGCCCGCCGATCGAGCCGAGCATCAGCACGTAGAGGATGCCGATCACGGTATCGATCACGCCGCTCGCCTGGAGCAGGCGAAACACGCCCGCGCCGGCCACGCTGCCGACCACGCCGCCGGCAACCAGCACCAGCCCCATATGCACGTCGACCCCGCCGCGGCGGAAATGCGCGAACACGCCCGAGACGCTGGCGCCGGTCACCTGGCTGGCCGCCGACGCCGCGGCGACGGTCGGCGGGATGCCGTAGAAGATCAGCAGCGGCGTGGTGAGGAACCCGCCGCCGACCCCGAACATCCCCGACAGCAGCCCGACGCCCAGGCCCAATGCGACGATGACCAGCGCATTGACCGACAGATTGGCGATAGGGAGGTACAAGTCCATCGGGCGCAGGCGATACCGCGTTTGCGCCGCGCTGCGAAACCCCGCTTGGCTAGAAATCGCTCCCGAGCGTGAGCGCGAGCCCCGAGCCGGGGCGCGCGCCGCCGGCGACGCGCTGTCGCCAGTCGAGCGCGACGCGGACATTCTGCTTGCCGAGCGGCAGCGCCAGCGTCGCCGACGGGCCGATGTCGAGCCGCGCCGCGTCGCGCTGCACCGCGCCCCATACGCCGCTGCCCAATGCGAGGCGCACCTGTCCGGCTTCGGCGAGCGTCCGCGTCGCGCGGACCGCGCCATCGGCATAGGGCTCGGCGCGGCGACGGCGGATCGCCCCGGCCTGCCCGTAGGATTCGAGCCGGAAATGCCGTGCGATCTGCCCGTCAAAGCCGGTAATGACGCCGACCCCGGGGCCGCCACGCGTCCCGTCGAGCCCCAGGCGCTGCTCGGCGACGAAGCGCAGCGGCGCGCGCGTCGGTTGCCATTCGATCCCGAGCGACGCCTCGGCGCCCTTGCCGCGCAAGGGGCTCACGACGCGGCCCACCACTGCCAGCCGCTGCTCGGGCCAGGCCAGCCAGGCGATGCGGAGCCCGGCCTGGCCGCCGCCGAGCTGGCTTCCTCCAGGTGCGGCGCCGAGTCCGGTGCCGGCGCGCGCGACCAGCCAGGCGCTGGCCGACCAGCGCGACGGCAGCGGGGCGAGATGCACGGGCTGCGCCGCCGGCGGGAGGGGCGTGGGCTCGCCGCCGACGGTCGCCGGCACGCCATATTGGAGCAGCCCCAGCAGCGCCATCTGCACGCGCTCGGGATCCGCACTTGCTACGGCCGTCGCAGGCGCCGGTGCCGGGCGGGGCGGGCGCTGGACGGAGGGAGGCGGCGCGGGTGCCGGTTTGGCGGCGACTGCAGCGCGGTAGAGCGGCGGCGGTGCGGCCGGCGCGGCGCGGTGCGCGGCGACGGGGACGAAGGCGCGGATCGCGGCGGGCAGCGATCCGGTCTCGGACCAGAGCAAGGCGATGCGGACCCCAGTCCAGCCGAACACTATCAGAGCGAGGAAACGGATCGGCCGCCCCTGGCCGGTCACTGCGTCTGCTCGGCCAGATCGGGGAATTGATGCGCGGTCTTTTCCCAATGCGGCGCGGCGCCGAGGAGGATGCGAATGTAGAGCCCGATCGCGCGGCGGGCGGCGAACAGCGCGATGTAATTGCCGACCAGCACGCGCGGCGCCGACAATAACGCCTCGAACCAGCCATAGGCTCGCCAGACGAACGCAGCGCGCACCAGCAACCGCCAGGCGAGCAACGCGAAATTGGCCCAGAGCACTGCCCGGACCGCCGGGGCGAGCGCGGGCATTGCCGAGCCGGCGACGACGTGGAGCAATGCCGAAGCACCCCATAGCAATAGGGTGGCGTAAGCGAGCGCGAGCACCGGCAGCGCCAGCGTCGCGCGGCGATCGCGCATCCGCATCCAATGGTCGCTGAGGTTCAGGGTGGCGCGCCAGCCGGTGCGATCCCAGCCGGCGAGCGCGATCCCGGTCAGCCAGCGCGCCTTTTGCCGGATCGCCGCGCTGGGCGTGCCGGGGAAATAGCCTCGCACCGCCACTGGCGGCCCCCCCGGGCTTTCGGCTACGCGGGCGAGGCACACCCGCCCGCCCATCGCACCGATCGTCAGGCCGAGCTCGTAATCCTCTGTGAGGCTGGTCGCGTCGAACGGCGCACCGCCCCGCGCGGCGGCGATCGCGGCGAGTACGTCGCGCCGGATCGCGCAGCCGACGCCGGCGAGGGGTAGTCCCGCGCCGAGCGCCTGGCGGACGACGAGCACCTTGGCATGCGCCTCGGCAAACTCGTCGCAATAATGGCCTGAGACGAAGCGCGAGCCCGGGTGCGGCAGCGGGATGACCGGGAGCTGCACCGTCGCACAATGCTGGAGCCAGCGCGCATAGACCTGGAGCTCTTGGCGGTGGACGATGTCCTCGGCATCGTGGAGTGCGATGCCGAGCGCCGTGAACCCCTCCGCCGCCTCGTCGTGGAGCAGCGCGCGCCACAGGGCGTTGAGGCAATCGGCCTTGGTCGTCGGCCCGGGTGCGCCGCCGATCACCAGCCGGACGCGCGCGTCGCATTCCGCCACCTCTGCGACGGCGGCGATCGTGGCGGGGTCGTTGGGATAGGTGCCGACATAGATCCGATAATCGTCGTGCGCGAAGCGGGCGAGCGCGGTGCGCAGCATTAGGCCGATCACGGCGGATTCGTCCCATGCCGCGACGAAGACGATGATCCGGCCGGGCGGTACATCCAAAGCGAGACCCGAAACATCAGCAAGTGGACGAAACGGGAACAGAAAATGCAGGTAAAGGCGCCGGACGATATAGATCAGGTCTACCAGAAGATCGTCCAAACCCCCGACGAGGAACCAGATCGCAGCAAATAGCGTCGCCTCGCGGGCGATCGTATCTAGCGCGGTGATCAGCACGACCGTCCCAGCACCGCAATATCTCCGATTCGGATGCACTCATCTTCGATGTTGTTTATTAAATGATCAAGTTGACTTGATGGGATGCCGTCCGATTCCAATCCGTTTCGGAGTCAGTCAATTGGACGTTGGCGTGAATCCCGGCGGACGCTAGGGTGCGCGCAGCTTTGGGGGAATTCGCTGAGATGAAGCTCGCTGTCCGGCTCGGGATCCTGGCGTTGATCGCCGCGCCGCTGGGTGCGACCCTGGCGATGAGCGACAACAGCCCGCAGGTCGAGATGGCGACCCCAAGCGTCGGCAATGGCGCGATCGAGCGCTTCACCGCGCGCTTCAACCAGCCGATGGTGCCGCTGGGCGATCCGCGCGCGGCGGGGCCGTTCACTGTCGAATGTCCGATCGGCGGCGAGGGCCGCTGGGTCGACCAGCAGACCTTCGTCTACGAGTTCGCCAGCCCGCTTCCCGGCGGCGTGACCTGCACCTTCACCTTGAAGGACAAGCTCAAGAGCCTCGCCGGCTATGCGCTGACCGGGCAGAGCAAGTTCACCGTCGACAGCGGCGGACCGATCGCGCGTGCGGTGCTGCCGAGCCGCTATGGCGGCGAGATCGAGGAGGACCAGACCTTCCTCGTCGCCGCCAACATCGCCCCCGACCGCGCCTCGGTCGGCGCGAACGCCTATTGTGCGGTCGACGGTATCGGCGAGAAGATCCCGGTCGATGTGCTTCCCGCCGAGGTGCCGGGCAAGGTGCTTGCCGGATTGGGCACCGATCGCTGGGAAGTGCAGAGCTTCCTCGAGGAAGCCGGGCTGCCCAAGGCGCTGCCTGCCGCCGAGGCCGATCGCGCCAAGGCGACCGCGAGCGTCGTCGCACTCAAGTGCCGCCGGCCGCTGCCCCCCGGGCGCGACGTCGCGCTCGTCTGGGGCAAGGACATCGCCGCCGGCGGGCGCACCGCCGGCACCGACCAGCGCTTCGACTTCACCGTGCGGAAGCCGTTCGCGGCGCGGTTCGAATGCTCGCGGGTCAATGCGCAGGCGGGGTGCAGCCCGGTGCAGGATGCCTGGGTGCGCTTCTCGGCGCCGATCCCGCGCAGCCAGGCCGAGGCGATCCGCATCACTCTGCCTGGCGGCAAGGCGCTCAGCCCGGTCTTCACCGACGAGGAGAAGCGCAAGGCGACGATCGCCGACGTCAAATTCAAGGCGCCGCTCCCCGCCGCAATGGTCGGCAAGCTGACGCTGCCCGCGAACGTCACCGACGAAAGCGGGCGCAAGCTCTCCAACGGCGAGCGCTTCCCGCTCGACGTGCGCTTCGACGAGGCGCCGCCACTCGTGAAGTTCGTCGGCAATTTCGGTATCCTCGAGGCTGCGGAAGGCGGCGTCCTCCCGGTCACGGTGCGCAATGTCGAGGAATCGCTCCGGGGCAGCCAGATGGCGGTCAACGGTCAGTCGCTGCGCGTCGAGGGCGGCGACGGCGAGGTCGCCAAATGGTTCCGCGCGCTCGCCGATGCGGCGGAAACCAAGACCGACGAGATCGAGCGCGGCAAGGAGACGATCCGGATCAACCAGACCGGCGCCAAGCCTTTGCTCACCCCGGCGTCGGGCAAGCCGTTCCAGGTTTCGCTCCCGGGCAAGGGCAAGGATTTCGAAGTCGTCGGCATCCCGCTGACCAAGCCCGGATTCTATATCGTCGAGCTCGCCAGCCCGAAGCTGGGCAATGCTTTGCTCGGACGCAACGCGCCGCGTTACGTCGCCGCCGGCGCGCTGGTCACCAATATGAGCGTCCACTTCAAATGGGGACGCGATCAGTCGCTCGTGTGGGTGACCGCGCTCGACAGCGGGCAGGGCGTCGGCAGCGCCGAGGTGCGGATCACCGACAGCTGCACCGGCCAGATCCTCGCCAAGGGCACCACCGATGCGTCGGGCCGGCTCGGCGTCCCGGCCGGGCTGCCCCAGCCCGAAACCTATGCGAGCTGCGAGGATGGCAGCGCCTCGCCGCTGATGGTCTCGGCGCGCAAGGCAGACGATTTCAGCTTTACGCTGACGCAGTGGGGCGAGGGCATCCGTCCGTATGACTTCGACCTCTCCTATGGCTATTCGGCAGCCGAGGAGATCTTCCACACCGTGTTCGATCGCGCTTTGGTCCGCCAGGGCGAGACGATCCACATGAAGCACATCGTGCGCAAACCGATCGCGAGCGGGTTCGGCACCTCGCCGGCGTTCACCGGCACCTTGCGGCTGTCGCATCGCGGCTCCGACACCAAATACGACTTGCCGCTCAGCATCGACGCCAACGGCATCGGCGAGACCGAATGGACCGCGCCGCAAGGCGCCAAGATGGGCGATTACGACATCCAGCTCGTCCGCACCGAGGGCGGCGAGGAGAAGGTCACCTATACCAACCAGTCGTTCAAGATCGACGAGTTCAAGCTGCCGACGATGAAGGCGTCGGTGGCCGGGCCGAAGGAGGCGGCGGTGCGGCCGTCGACGCTGCCGCTCGACCTGTTCGTCGGCTATCTGTCGGGCGGGGGCGCGGGCAACCTGCCGGTCGAGCTCCGCGTCGGCTGGTTCGAGGGGATCAGCACGCCGGACGGCTATGACAGCTACACCTTTGGCGGCCGCGCGCTGACCGAAGGCGTCAAGGCGCTCAACGGCGACGACGAGACCGACGAGGAATCGACGCCGCTGCCGCCGACCCAGACCTTGCCGGTGACCCTGGGCGGCGACGGCACCGCGCGGACCTCGATCGAAGTGCCCAAGAGTCTCGATCAGCCGACCAACATGCAGATCGAGATGGATTATCAGGACGCCAATGGCGAGATCCTGACCGCGTCGCGGCGCATCCCGATCTACACGTCGGGCGTACAGTTGGGCATCAAGACCGACGGCTGGCTGATGAAGCATGACGACCTGCGGCTGCGCTTCGTCGCGCTCGATACCGCGGGCAAGCCGCTCGCCAACCAGGACATCTCGGTCGAGCTGTACAGCCGCGAGATCCTGACGGCGCGGCGGCGGCTGATCGGCGGCTTCTACGCCTACGACAACCAGATGAAGACGACCAAGCTGAGCGCGACCTGCTCGGCGACGACCGACGCGCAGGGGCTGGCGACGTGCCAGCTCGATCCGGGCGTGTCGGGCGAAGTCTATGCGGTGGCGACGACCAAGGACGCCAACGGCAATGTCGCGCGCGCGACGCGCTCGACCTGGCTGGTCGGCGACGACGATTGGTGGTTCGGCGGCGACAATGGCGACCGCATGGACGTCATCCCCGAGCAGCTCGAATACAAGGCAGGCGAGACCGCCAAGTTCCAGGTCCGCATGCCCTTCCGCGAGGCGACCGCTTTGGTCACGGTCGAGCGCGAGGGCGTGCTGTCGAGCTTCGTGGTGGGATTGAGCGGCAAGGACCCGGTGATCGAAGTGCCGATGCCGGGCGCCTATGCGCCCGATGTCTATGTCTCGGTGATGGCGGTGCGCGGGCGCGTGTCGGGCTGGGCCAATTGGCGCTCGAACCTCGCGCGCGACTGGGGGCTGCCTTTCTCGCAGGACGGCGGCAAGCCGACTGCGACGGTCGACTTGGCCAAGCCGGCCTATCGGTTGGGCATCGCCAAGGTGAAGGTCGGCTGGGAAGGGCATCGGCTCAGCGTCGCGGTCAAGGCCGAGAAGGCGACCTATGCCGCGCGCGACCTCGCCAATGTCGACGTGCAGGTGAAGAACCCGGACGGCTCGCCGGCTCGCGAGGCGGACGTGGCGTTCGCGGCGGTCGACGAGGCACTGCTCCAGCTCGCGCCCAACGACAGCTGGGACGTGCTCACCGCGATGATGGGCGACCGCCCGATCTCGGTGCTGACCTCGACCGCACAGACCCAGGTCGTCGGCAAGCGTCACTACGGCAAGAAGGCGGTCGAGGCCGGCGGCGGCGGCGGCGGCGATCTCTCGGGGCTCAACCGCGAGAATTTCCAGCCGGTATTGCTGTGGAAGGGCAAGGTGCCGCTCGACGGCAGCGGCCGTGCGCGGGTGCAGGTGCCGCTGTCGGATGCGCTGACCTCGTTCAAGCTGGTCGCGATCGCCACCAACGGCGCGCAGCTCTTCGGCACCGGCGATACGAGCGTGCGCACGCACCAGGACCTCAGCATCTATCCCGGCGTGCCCCAGGTTGTGCGCACCGGCGATACGTTCGGGGCGATGTTCACGCTCCGCAACGGGTCCGACAAGCCGATGAAGGTGACCGCGACGGTCGCGCTCAATCCGGCGGTGGCGCAGGGCAAACCCCTGACTGTCGAGATCCCCGCGGGCGGCGCTGCGCCGGTCAGCTGGAACCTCACCGCGCCGAACCAGGCGGGCAAATTGAACTGGACGGTTTCGGCCAAGTCGGCCGACGGCAAGGCGGTCGACAAGGTGACGGTGGCGCAGGACGTGATCCCCGCGGTACCGGTCGAAGTCTGGGCGGCGACGCTCGCGCGGGTCGGCGAGGGCACCAGCTTCTCGATCGCGCCGCCCACAGGCGCGCTGCCGGGCTTCGGCATGGTCGACGTGACGCTCGCCGATACGCTCGCGCCGCCGCTCCAGGGCGTGCGCGACTATATGGCGGCCTATCCCTATGGCTGCCTCGAGCAGCGCACCTCGCGCGCCATCGCGCTCGGCGACAGCGGCATGTGGAACGGCATTGCCGGCGAGCTTCCCGCCTATCAGGATAATGACGGGCTGCTGCGCTACTTCCCGGGCGAATGGTCGGGATCGGAGGCGCTCACCGCCTATATCCTGTCGATCACTGCCGAGGCCGGGCTGCCGCTCCCCGACGGGCCGCGCGCCAAGGCGATCGACGCGATGAAGGCAGTGCTCGACGGGCGCCTGCGTCGCGAGGATTATGGCGATGTCCGGCTCCAGCGGATCGCTGCCTTCGCCGCGCTGGCCCGGCAGGGTGCGGCGACTTCGGCGATGCTCGGCCAGCTCGGCATCTCGCCGAACGAAATGCCGACGGCGTCGCTCGCCGATTATCTCGCCGCCCTGGCCAAGGTGCCCGGGCTCGCCAATGGCGCGCAGCTGCGCGCCGATGCCGAGCGGGTGCTCCGGTCGCGGCTGGTCTATGAAGGCACGCGGATCGACCTCAGCGACAAGGGCAATATGCCGTGGTGGCTGATGTCGTCGGACGACGAGGCGTCGATCAAGGCGCTGATGGTCACGCTCGGCCGCCCCGGCTGGCAAGTCGAGACGCCCAAGATGATGGTCGGCCTCGCGATGCGCCAGCAGCGCGGCCATTGGGACACCACGACGAGCAACGCCTGGGGCACGATCGCGACGCGCAAGTTCATGGCGGCCTATCCCGCCGAGGCAATCGCGGGAATCACCACCGCCAGCCTCGGCACCGCGACGGTCAGCCGGCCTTGGCCGTTGCTCGAGCCGCAGCGCAGCTTCAGCCTGCCGCTGCCGGCGGCGACCACGCCGCTGGTGATGCGCCAGGCGGGCGGCGCGGGCCCCTGGGCGTTCGTGCGGGTCAAGGCGGCGGTGCCGCTCATCCAGCCGCTGATGGCCGGGTACAAGATGACCAAGCAGGTCAGTGTGGTGCAGGGGCTGACCCCCGGGCGCTACACGCGCGGCGACGTGATCAAGGTGACGATCAGCGTCGAAGCGTCGGCCGAGCGCAACTGGGTGGTGATCAACGATCCGGTGCCGACCGGCGCGACGGTGATCGGCAGCCTGGGCGGCCAATCCGAGATGCTCAGCAGCCAAGCCGGCACGGCCGACGGCGTCTCGCCCAATTGGACCGAGCGCGGCCAAGGCTCGTGGCGGGCTTATTATGGCTGGGTGCCGCGGGGCAGCTTCACGATCTCCTACGTGATGCGGCTCAATGCGGCGGGGCGGTTCAGCCTCCCGGCGACGCGCGTCGAGGCGATGTACTCGCCCGAGATCCGCGCGCAGCTGCCCAATGCGGAGATGGTGGTGGCGGAGCGCTAGATCGTGACGCGGCTGTCCTCACCCTTTCCACTCGCTACGCGAGTAGGCCCCTTCCCTCTCCCGTCGGGAGAGGGAGGGAGGCGCGAAGCGCCGGAAGGGTGAGGGCAGCTCGCACCCATGTTCCCGCGTTCGATATCGCAGCTCCTACGACGCATTGACGATTTCCCCGAAGCGCTCGCCGCCTGGGCGCGTGGCCAGCGCGCGGCGTTTCGCGAACGCGGCTGGCGCGGGGTGTTCACGCCTATGCGCGTCGTGCTCACCGCCGCCGCGCTGCTAATCGGCACCTTCGTCACCTTGTCGTGGATCACCCGCCCGCCGCCGCTTCCCGGCTATGCCGCGGTCGTCGCAAGCTGGCAGCCCTCCGAAGCCTGGCTCTATGACCGCAACGGCCGACTGATCGACAGCAGCCGGATCGATTATCAGGCGCGCCGGCTCGGCTGGGTGAAGCTCGCTGACGTGTCGCAAGTGGCACGCGACACGCTCGTCGCTGCCGAGGATCGGCGCTTCCGCGGGCATGGCGGCGTCGACTGGTGGGCATTGGGCGGCGCGCTGCGCGACCGTATCGAGGGCAAGCGCGCGCGCGGCGCCTCGACCCTGTCGATGCAGGTCGCCGCCTATCTCGCCCCCGATCTCGCCGCGCCAGGGCATCGCGGCACCTGGGACAAGTTTCGCCAGATGCGCGCGGCACGGTCGCTCGAGGCCAATTGGAGCAAGGACCAGATTCTCGAGGCGTATCTCAACCTCGCCGGCTTCCGCGGCGAGGCGCAGGGGATCGGCGCGGCCGCGCTCGGCTTGTTCGGCAAGACCCCGGCGACACTCACGCGCGACGACGCGCTGCTGCTCGCGGCACTGCTGCCCAATCCGGGCGCGGGGTCGGCCGAAGTCGCGCGCCGCGCCTGTGCGCTCGGCCACGACAAGGATTGCAGCCGCTTCGCCGGCGCCGCCGCATCGATGCTCGGCCCGGCGCGCAGCCTCGCGCTCGATCCCGGGCTCGCGCCGCATCTGTCGGCACGGCTGCTGACCGAGCCGGGCGCGAAGATCAGTTCGACGCTCGACGCACGCATCCAGGCCGTCGCCAGCGCCGCATTGCGCCGCCAGCTCCAAGGGCTGGGCGGCACGCGCGCGCGCGACGGCGCGGTGGTGGTGGTCGACAATGCCAGCGGCGACGTGCTGGCCTATGTCGGCGGGATCGGCGGCGAGAGCACTGCCCCTGCGGTCGACGGCGCGGCGTCCTACCGCCAGGCGGGATCCACGCTCAAGCCGTTCCTCTACGCCCAGGCGATCGAGAAGGGCTATCTCACCGCCGCCTCGATCCTCGACGATTCGCCGGTCCAGCTCGACACCGCCTCGGGGCTGTACGTCCCGCAAAATTACGACAAGGCATTCAAGGGCCCGGTTTCGGCGCGCGTCGCGCTGGCGGGTTCGCTCAACGTGCCCGCAGTGCGCACCCTGCTGCTCACCGGCGTCGACGCATTCCGCGACCGGCTGTGGGACACCGGCTATCGCGGGTTGGTCGAGAATGGCCAATATTACGGCTATTCGCTCGCTCTGGGTTCGGCCGAGGTCACCCTGCTCGAACAGGTTGCCGCCTATCGCAGCCTCGCGCTCGGCGGGCGCTGGTCCCCGCTGCGCCTCGTCGCGAGCGCGCCGCGGCCGGCCGGACGCCAGATCGTGTCGCCCCAGGCGGCGTGGATCGTCGCCGACATCCTTGCCGATCCCAATGCCCGCGCCGGGACCTTCGGCGTCGATTCGGCGCTGCGCCTGCCCTTCTGGGCGGCGGCCAAGACCGGCACCTCCAAGGCAATGCGCGACAATTGGTGCATCGGGTTCAGCGACCGCTTCACCGTGGGCGTGTGGGTCGGCAACCTTGAGGGCGACCCGATGCGGGCAGTCTCGGGAACGAGCGGCGCGGCGCCAGTGTGGCGCGACGTCATGATGGCGTTGCACGCAGGCACGCCCAGTCGCACGCCGCCGCCTCCGCCCGGGATCGAGACGCGGACGATCCACTTTGCCGAGGGGATCGAGCAGCCCCGCCGCGAGGTTTTCGTGAAGGGGACGGCGCTCAGCGAAGTCGCCGCGGCCCCCGCGGCGGCGCGGCGGCCGCATATCGTCAATCCGGTGGCGGGAAGCGTCTACGCGCTCGATCCCGACATTCCCGCCGGCCGCCAGCGGCTCGCCATCGCCGTCGCCGGCGAGGTTGCTGGGCACCGGCTGCTACTCGACCGCGAGGATCTCGGCACCGCCGATGGCCGCCCGCTGATCCTGCCCCAGCGTGGCCAGCACCGGCTGCAACTGGTCGATCTCGGCGGCCGAGTCGTCGACCAGATTCTCTTCACGATTCGTTGAACTTTGCAAAGTCGCTACGGGAGCGAAATGCTTTGCCGCGCGTTCATTGGCGCGGTCCTATCCCTTTCAGGACTGTGCCCACGGGCACGGCCGCGCCGCCGCATTCGGCGCGGCCGAACCCCGGGGCACGGCATGCGCCGCCCCCGGGCCGGCTGGCTTACCAATAGAAGCCGGGAATCGTCCGGATCACGATGCCGCGCCGGGTATCGACCAGCAGCACGTCGTCATAATGGCGCACCCAGCTTTGGTAGCGACCGACCGGCGGAAGGCGGTAGCGCCACGGATCGGCGATCACGTAGCGCGAACTCCAGTAATTGGGCGCGATCCGCACGCCGCTGCGGAAGCGGGTATAGCCGAACGGCGCGCGCCAGGTGCCGCGGGCATAGACGCCGCGGTTGCGCCCGCGATAGTCGCGCCAGTCATTGTCGCCCCAACGGCGATTGCGGTCCTGCAGATCCTCGCGATATTCCTGATGCGCCTCGCGCAGGTCGCGGCGCTGGTCGCGGATGTCGCTGCGATCGCCGCGGCGATAGGCGGCGCGCAGCTCGCGGCGTTCCTGGCGGATGTCCTGACGGTCGCGGCGAAGCTCGCCATTCGATTGCGCGCTCGCCGCGGTGGGCAGCGCCGCCGCCGGCATCGCGACGGCGGCAAGCAGGGCTGCGGTGATGATCTTCCTCATGTCGTTCCTCCAGACACAGGCCGGTATTCGTCCGGCACCGTCGCAATCTGGAGGATCCTCGCTGAACCGCGCGGGAATGCGCCCGTCAGCAAGCAGCAAGCTTAGGGCCCGGTATTGCCGCCCGGCGCGCCGCCGCCGGTGCCCGGCGCGCCCACGGTACCGATATTGCCGAACAGGTCGCTGAAGAAGCTGCGCTTGCGGCCGAGCGTCGGGGTGGTCTTGCCATAGGGATCGACCGAGGCGATCAGATCCTGGTTCATCCGGTCGACCGCGGCGACGTTGCCCGCGGCGTCGAAGCGCACGCGGATCGTGGTCTGCTCCCGAACCTTGGGGTCGCTATAGCCGAAGTTGCGGCTGTCGCGCGAGACGTAATACCATTCGCCTTCGTTGAACTGGCTGGTCAGCGTCGGCCGGCCGAGCGTCTGCATCACCGACTCGCGGGTATCGACGCCGGGTTGAACCGAATCGACCAGCTCCTTGTCGATCACATAGCCCTGGTGCGAACGGATCGGCGAACAGGCGGTGCTGCCCATCGCGACGAGGAGCGCGGCGCAACCGGCCAGGCGAACGGGGAAGGGCATCGAAATCTCCAGGGCAACGCGAGCACCGGCGCGCGCATTGCATCGCGCGCCATTCGCCTCAATATGCGGCAAAATGCGGCCAAACAAGGTCGCGCCGGCTTTCACACGGACGAAGACCATCATGGGACTGCTCAAGCGCCTGTTCGGCGCCCCCGACCGCGGCACCGCGCCGCGCCTCTACGCCGCGATCGTGGCCGCCGGACGCGCGCCGCATTGGTATGTCGAGGGCGCCGTTCCCGACACGATCGACGGCCGCTTCGACATGATTGCCGCGGTCCTCTCGCTGGTGCTGCTGCGCCTCGAGAAGGCGCCGGAGGCGATCGCGCCGAGCACCGCGCTCGCCGAATGCTTCATCGACGATATGGACGGTCAATTGCGCCAGATCGGGATCGGCGACATCGTCGTCGGCAAGCATATGGGGCGGATGATGGGGATGATCGGCGGCCGGCTCGGCGCGTATCGCGCGGGGCTGGCGGGCGACGGGCTGGGCAATGCCCTGGTCCGCAACCTCTATCGCGGGCACGCGCCCGCCGATGCCGCGCTGGCGCATGTCGAGACGCGCTTGCGGGCGTTGCGCGACGCGCTCGACGCGATGCCCACCGCCGCCATTCTCGCCGGGGAGCTGCCGGAATGACTCCCGAATTTTCCCGCCCGCACCGGCTCGACCAGATCGGTGCCGGCGAGACCCAGGTCGAGATCGAAGCGACGCCCGGAGAATGCGAGGCGCTCGCCGCGCGCTTCGATCTCGTCGCGATCGAGCGGCTCGTCGCGCGGTTCAAGCTGCGCCGCGATGCGATCGGGATCCTCGCCAGCGGCCATTTGTCGTCGGCAGTGACGCAATCGTGCGGGATCACCGGCGATCCGCTGCCCGCGACGATCGAGGAGGATTTCGCGATCCGCTTCCTGCCCGAAATGGCCGAGGACGAGAGCCACGACGAAGTCGAGCTCGCCGAGGAGGACATGGACACCGTCTTCTACACCGGCAGCGCGCTCGACCTCGGCGAGGCCGCCGCCGAAAGTTTGGCATTGTCGCTCGATCCGTTCCCGCGCAGTCCGAACGCCGCCGCGGCGCTCAGGGAGGCAGGGGTGATAAGCGAGGACGAGGTGGCGCCGCTCAGTCCGCTGGCGGCGGCGCTCAAGGGCAAGCTGGGGAAGAAATAGGCGGCAGCCCTCCTACTGCAGAATGTGTCGGGAGCGCCGCGTCCTCGAGACGGCGAGCTGAAACTCGCAGTTGCCCCCTTGCCATTATTGCCCGGCGGGCTCCTGCGGCCGGATAATGCCGCCGGTCATTCTGCCGTCGGCATCTAGCGCCGCAGACATGATCACGCGCCCGTTGGCGAACACCAGCTCGTAGACGTCGTCGCCGAGCGCGCTGCGCTCACGAAACGTCATCGACTTCAGCTCGCCCATCGAGCTGAACAGGCGATGGGTCATCGGCAGGTCGTTGCGGACAACTTCGACGAAGTGCGGAGAGAGCTTGTCATAGTCGGGCGATCCGCTTGCCAGCCCCGCGACAAGCCCGCGCAAGGCAGCCTCGGTGCCGGGAGTGAAGGGCCGTTCTCCGGGCGACTGTATCGGTCGGAGAATGCCGCCGGTCATCTTCCCGTCGGCGTCGAGCCGGGCCGACACCATCACCCCGCCATTGGCGAACATAAAGTCGTAGACGTCATCGTCCACGCTACCGCGCCCGCGGAAAGTCACCGACTTGAGCGCGCCCATCGAGCTGAACAGGCGATGTGTCGTGGGAAGGTCCCGGCGGACGGCTTCGGCGAATTGCGGAGAGAGCTTGTCATAATCAGGTGTGCCGCTCGCCAGTCCGGCGACAAGCCCGCGCAAGGCAGCCTCGCTGCCGGGGGTCGGCGCCGTGCCGGGGGTAGATGCCCGTTTTCCAGCCGACTCCACCGATTGTTTATCAGCTGCTTGCGAGAAGGCGGCGGGCTGCGAAAGCAAACCAAGCACAATTGCGCCGACGAGGATCATGATGGCCACTCCCAGGACTGCTAAACGAGTGAAGGGAGTGTGTAGCGGGAGAGCGGCGGAAACGAGGTCCGGCGGTTGGGCTACCGCTTGACCGTACCCTTCTGCCTCACCGAGCATGCGGGCGGCTTCCAGTGACGACGTCGCGCCAAGCTTGATGCGCGCCATCTTGAGGCGCTTCTCGACTGCATGGTGCGAAATGCCGAGATCCGCGGCGATTTCCTTGGCCGACTTATGCTGAAGCCATTGCCGGAGACAAACCTTCTCGCGCTCCGTTAATTTGGAAAGTGAATCGCGCTCGTCCATTGGCGGACGGATATCGGGTCTTACCAGTCGTCGATAGTACGGTCCATTGGTACAAGGACTGAAATGGCGTTCATCGGTCGCACGATTTCGCCCACGACAGCTGCTCAGTGGCGGCTTGCGCGAAATGAGAACGGGAGGTTTGCTGAATGCGCGTTTGACTGGATCGCGTAGCAGCTATCGAGTTGAAGCGATTGTCGGCACACGCTTTGGGGTTACACGATTGGCGGGAGGGAACGATCGCTACTCTCCTCCCATCCCGATTCCCCGCGCCAGCATCGCCGCAACTGTCTCGGCGATCGCCTCGGGCGCGGCGTCCTCGTCCCACACGCTGTAGCGCAGCCCGAGGAAGACGTTCATCCCCATGATCGCCCAGGCATGGACCTCGCTCACATCGTCGCGCACCTCGCCGCGGTCGGCGGCGGCGCGCAGCCGCCTGGCGATGCGGTCGGCGGTGGTGGCGTAGTGCATGCGGAAGCTCTCGGGATCGACGAACTCGGCCTCGTCGATGATCCGGTAGATTTCCTTGTGGGTGCGCGCGAACTTGATGAAGGCGAGCAGCGCCGCCTGCTCCGCGGCAATCTGGCCGGGCGCGTCCTTGAGTGCGGGGGCGACATGCTCGCGCACCTGTTCGGACATGTCGCGGACGAGGGCGCGGAAGACGGCGTCCTTGGAGTCGAAATAGGTGTAGAAGCTGCCGAGGGCGACCCCGGCGCGGCGGGTGATCCCGCTGATCGAGCCTTCGTGGAATCCCTTTTCGCCGAACTCTGTCGCCGCTGCGTCGAGGATCGCGCGCAGCGTCTTGCGGCCGCGCGCGGTACGCGGTTCCTTGCCTAGGCTCGCCGCCTCGCTCTCCATCGCTCCGCCCCCATTCTTCCAAGTTGAAACCCGGTTCAGGTTTCAGTATAGCCTCTCTTGACAGCTTACAACCCGCACAAGACCGGGTCGAATTCTGGGGAGGAAAACCATGTCACGCCTGAACTCCATCCGCACGATTCTGCATGTCGGCGCCGCGCTGTCTGCGCTTGCGGCCGCGCCTGCCTTCGCGCAGGACCAAGCCACCGCTCCCGAAGGACAGACCTATGGCGCGGATGCGACCGCCAGCGTCACCACGCCCGTCGAGGATACCGGCGAGATCACCGTCACCGCGCGGCGCCGCGAGGAGAGCCTGATCGACGTGCCGATCTCGATGTCGGTGGTCTCGGGCGACACGCTGGTGCGCACCGGCGCACCCGACATCACCGCGCTGCAGGACAAGACGCCCAATCTGACTCTCCAGATCGCGCGCGGCTCGAACTCGACCCTGATCGCGTTCAGCCGCGGCGTCGGCCAGCAGGACCCGCTCTGGGGCTTCGAGCCCGGCGTCGCGCTCTATCTCGACGACGTCTATGTCGCCCGGCCACAAGGCGCGGTGCTCGACATCTTCGACGTCGAGCGGGTCGAGGTGCTGCGCGGGCCGCAGGGCACGCTCTATGGCCGCAACACGATCGGCGGCGCGGTCAAGTACGTCACCCGCCGGCTCGGCAACGACTTCCGCGCCTCGGCCCGCGCGTCCTACGGCTCGTACAACCAGCTCGACCTGGTCGGGCAGGTGACCGTGCCGATCACCGACAGCCTGTCGATCGGCGGCGCGGTCGCGCGCTATACTCGCGACGGCTATGGCGAGAACCTCACCACCGGCGCCGAGCATTACAACAAGGACGTGATCGCCGCGCGCGTCTCGGCCGAGTTCGCGCCGACCGACACCATCTTCTTCCGCGTCGCCGGCGATCGCACGCTCGACAAGTCGAAGCCGCGCCACGGCACCCGGCTGCTGCCCAACGGCACCGATCCGCGCTACCTGCCGACCGACAGCGTCTACGACACCCGCGCCGGAATCGGCGACGACAACCGCGTCGAGACCCGCGGCATCTCGGCCACTGCCGAGATCGGCCTGTCCGACGCGCTCACCTTCAAGTCGATCACCGCGTGGCGCGACGGCAGCACCGATACCTTGATCGACTTCGATAATACCGCGCTGCCGACGCTCGACGTGCCGGCCTTCTACGACGACCGCCAGTTCACCCAGGAGCTGCAATTGCTGTTCGAGGGCGAGCGGCTGCAGGGCGTGGTCGGGCTCTATTATCTCAACGGTCGCGCCAGCGGTGCCTTCGACACGGTGGTCGGGCTGCTCAACACCACCACGCTGACCTCGGGCACGGTCGACACCAAGAGCTATGCCGCGTTCGGCGATTTGAGCTTCGACCTGACCGACAAGTTCAAGATCTCGGCGGGCGCGCGCTACACCCGCGACGAGAAGACCGGCACGGTGTTCCGCCGCAACTATACCGGCATCCGCAGCCCGCTGTTCGGCAATGCCAGCGCCGTGCCGGGGCTGCTGCGCACCGACTACACCAACGAGCGCAGCTTCGAGAAATTCACCCCGCGGGTGAGCCTCAGCTACGAGCCGCGCCAGGACCTCAATTTCTACGCGAGCTATGGCCAGGGCTTCAAGTCGGGCGGGTTCGACATGCGCGGCGACGCGATCCTGACCCCGACCACGGTCAACGGCTATGAGCCCGAGACGATCGATTCGTGGGAACTCGGCATGAAGAGCGCCTTCCTCGATCACACCCTGTTCGTGAACCTCGCCGGCTTCTTCTCGAACTACAAGGACCAGCAGGTCACGATCCAGGTGCCGGCGCTGCCGAGCGGGATCACCAGCTTCGTCGACAATGCGGGCAAGGCCGAGATCTACGGCTTCGAGCTCGAGACGCGGATGGTGCCGTCGCGGCATTTCTCGGCGAGCCTCGTGCTCGGCTACACCCATGCCGACTATAAGGAGTTCCTCACCTATATCGGCGGGGGCACCACCCCGGTCGACGTCGCCGACCAGCGCTCGTTCCAGAACACCCCCGAATGGACCGCCAACGCCTCGGCGACCTGGTCGGAAGACCTGGCCGGCGGCACGATCGCGTTCACGCCGGCGGTGTCGCTGCGCAGCGACACCCAGATGTTCGAGTTCGCCACGCCGGGGCTCGACCAGGACGGCTATGCCTTGGTCGATGCGGCGCTCAACTGGACGTCGGAGAGCGGCCGCTATCGGATCGGGGTCGCGGCGCGCAACCTCACCGACGCGCGCTATCGGGTCGGCGGGTATAACTTCCTCGGCGCGCTGACCGGCAATTCGCTGATCGGCTATTACGGTCCGCCGCGCACGGTGACCGGCACCGTCGAGGTGCGGTTCTGATCGTTTGACGCGTCACCCCGGCCCAATGCCGGGGTGACGGAAAGAAGCAGCCGCCAGGCCCTCGCTATCACTTCGTGACAGCCGGGGCGCCACGCGCCAGGGAGCAGTCATGCCTCAGAGCCCCACCAGGTCCTCCCGCAATGTCGTGCTCGCGATGCTGCTGCTGGTCTACATCTTCAACTTTCTCGACCGGCAGATTCTGAGCATCCTCGCCCAGCCGGTGAAGAAGGATCTCGGGCTCGACGACGCCCAGCTCGGCATGCTCGGCGGGCTCGCCTTCGCCGCGCTCTATTCGACCCTGGCGATCCCGCTCGCGCTGCTCGCCGATCGGACCAGCCGGAGCTGGGTGATCACCGTCTCGCTCGGCGTGTGGAGCGCGTTCACCGCGCTTTGCGGCTTCGCGCAGAATTTCGCGACGATGTTCCTGTTCCGGCTGGGAGTAGGCGTGGGCGAGGCGGGGGGCGTGGCGCCGAGCTATGCATTGATCTCGGACTATTTCCCGCCCGAACGGCGCGCGCGGGCGCTGGCGATCTATTCGCTCGGAATTCCCCTGGGTGCCGCCGGCGGCGTGCTGCTCGGCGGCTATATCGCGCAGAATGTCGAATGGCGGACTGCATTCGTCGTCGTCGGGCTCGGCGGGCTGGTGATCGCGCCGCTGTTCAAGCTGCTGGTCAGGGACCGGCCGCGCGCCGCGGCATCGGCGGAGCAGGTGCCGGTCGCGCGCGTGTTCGGCATGCTCGCCGCCAAGCCGGGATTCTGGTTGATGGCGTTCGGCGCCGCGGCAGGATCGATGTGCGGCTATGGCGTGGCGTTCTGGCTGCCCAGCCTGATGCAGCGCAGCTTCGGGCTGACCCTGGTCGAGACCGGGCAGTTCTTTGGCGCGCTGCTGCTCACCGGCGGCGTGGCGGGGATCCTGCTCGGCGGCTGGCTCGGCGACCGGCTGGGCGCGCGCGGCCGGCGCTGGTACGCGCTGGCGCCGGCGATCTGCTACGTCGCGGGCGCGCCTTTGTTCATTGCTGGGGTGCTGTCGAGCAGCTGGCCGGTGGCGTTCGCCTTGTTCCTCCTGCCCCAGGCCCTGGTCTATGTCTGGCTCGGGCCGGTGCTGACCGCGGTCCAGCACTTGGTGCCGTCACATATGCGCGCCACCGCGTCGGCGAGCTTCCTGCTGATCAACAATCTGATCGGGCTGGGGCTCGGCAGCTGGGCGATCGGATCGCTGTCGAAGGCGCTGACCCCGGCTTATGGCGACGAGGCGCTGCGCTATGCGATCGCCGCGGGGCTGGGGCTGTATGTCGTCGCGGGGGCGCTGATGGCGCTGGCGAGTCGGTTTTTGGCGCGGGACTGGGTGGATTGAGTTGCTCCCCTCCCTGCAAGGGAGGGGCTGGGGGTGGGTGCGAGCGCAGCGAGCCTTTCGAGCTGCTA
>NZ_JBYSXG010000053.1:0-31988 GCF_058782005.1 Sphingomonas sp. FW306-1B-B10E | reverse complement strand
CTCACCGAGATTGGCGCCGGCGAACAGCCCCTCCCCCGACCCCTCCCGCAAGCGGAAGGGGAGCGCACTGACGAGGGTATCGCTCACTTCACCAGATCCGGGATGCGCTCGAAGATGCTCGTGGTGAAGTCGCCGAGCAGCCCGAGGATCATGCCCCCGAAGATCACCAGGCTCACTGCGACGACGATCAGCTTGGGGACGAAGGTGAGCGTCTGCTCCTGAATCGAGGTCGCCGCCTGGACCATGCCGAGGATCAGCCCCGCGAGCAGCGCGGGCACCAGGATCGGCGCCGAGGCGAGGGCGACCACCCACATCGCCTCGCGCGCGACGGTGAGGAAATAGTCCGAGTCCACGCCTAGGTCCCGAAACTCGCGGCGAGGCTGCCCATGGTCAGCGCCCAGCCGTCGACCAGCACGAATAGCAGGAGCTTGAACGGCAGCGAGATGATCGTCGGCGACATCATCATCATGCCGAGGCTCATCAGCACCGTCGCGACGACGAGATCGATGACGATGAAGGGCAGGAAGATCAGGAAGCCGATCTGGAACGCGGTCTTGAGTTCGCTGGTGACGAAGGCCGGGAGCAGCACCGAAAAGGGAACGTCGGCGGGGCTCGCATAGGGGCCGCTCTTGGCCATGTCGGCGAACATCTTCACGTCGCGGTTGCGGGTCTGCTTGATCATGAAGCCGTGGAGCGCCTTGCCGGTACCCTCGATCATTTGCGTCGCATTGATCTGACCGGCGGCATAAGGCTGGATCGCCGTCGTGTTGGCTTGGTTGAGCACTGGCGCCATCACGAAGAAGCTGAGGAACAGCGAAAGGCCGATCAGCACCTGGTTGGGCGGGGTCTGCTGGAGCCCGAGCGCTTGGCGCAGCACCGACAGGACGATGATGATTCGCGTGAAGCTGGTCATCATCAGCAAGATGCCCGGCAGCACCGTGAGCAGGCCCATGATGATGAGGACCTGGAGCGACAGGCTGAGCGGCGCATTGCCGCCGCCGAGATCGCCCAGTGCGCGGTCGACCGCGTCCCCGACACCGGGCACGGGTGCCGGCGCCGGAACTGCCTGGGCGAATGCCGGCGCGGCGAAGAGGATGACAAAGGCGAGCAGCCCGACGAACAGGGCGGCGCGCCCGCCGATCGAGCGGGGAGCCGAGAGCCGCGCGAGCATCAGCCGGTGGCCTTGTCGACCAGGGTGACGCCGGTGCGGCTGACCGAGACGAGCAGTTTCTGCCCCTCGAACTCGACCACCGCGAGCCGCAGCCCGGGCGAGAGCATCATGGTTTCCTTGACCTGGACCATCCGCGTGCCCTGGTTCTTGGGCAGCCGCGCCTCGAGCTTGCGCCACGCATAGAGGCAGCCGATCAGCAGCCCGCAGACCAGCGGCAGCAGGATCACCAGCTTGAGGATGTACGACCACATCATGCGCGGGCAGTCCGCTTCTCCGGGCTGACCAATTCGGTCATCCGCACGCCGAACTTCTCGCCGACCGTCACCACTTCGCCGCGGCCGATCAGCGTGCCGTTGACGAAGATGTCGAGCAGCTCATTGGCGTCCCGGTCGAGCTCGATCACGCTCTCCTCGCCCAAAGCGAGCAGCTCGCGCAGCGACAGCGAAGTCGAGCCGATCTCGACGGTCAGCTTGACGTCGACATCCTGGAGCAGCCGGAAATTGGCGGCCACCGAAGTGTCGACAGGGAAACCCCCGGCCATGTCGTTCATCGGAAATCCTCTTCGCTGAGCTCGAATTGGGTAAGCCGGACCGCCGCGCGGCCATTGGCGGTGCCGACGAGGCCGGTGCCCAGGCGGCGCGACGCCACCATCACCGGAACCTCGGGGCCGAAATCGATCGGGATCACGTCGCCCTGCTTGAGATCGAGCAGGAGGCCGAGCGGGACGACCGGCTCGGCGAGTACCGAGCGGATCGGGAATTTGACGCCCATCACTGCGCGGGTCAGCCCGCTGCGCCATTCAGGCTCGACCTCGGCGGGGAGCCCGTGGACCTTGACCATCAAGGCGGCGGCGTGCGGCTTCAGCGCGGCGACGGGATAGAGGATGTCGACAAAGGCGGGCTTGCGCTCGCCGAGTGCGATGCCAAAGCGCGTGACCACCACTGGCTCGTCGGCGGCGAATTCGGGAAGCGCGCCGATATTCGCGCCCTCGACGCCGCGGAAGGCGACGCGGGTCAGCGGCTCCCAGGCGGCCTCAAGCGGCGCGGCCAGCATGTTGGCCAGCCGCAGCGTCAGCGCTTCGGCAGCAGGCGTGAATTCGGTGGGCAGCGGCGTGGGCGCCTCGCCCTCACCGCCGAAAAAGGCGTCGAGCAATTCGAACAGATATTTGCCGTCGAGCGCGAGCTGGACGCGCGCCTTGGCATTTCCCATCGCGAGCGGCTGCCACGCGGTGAGCGCATGGCCACGCTCGGCGCGGTAATCGGACCAGCGCTGGACCGACAGCGGCTCGGCCCAGCTACGCACCTCGGCGCGGGCCACTCCGTCGAATATCGGCTTCAGCGCCTTGGCCAAGCGCGCGCTGAGATGCTGCAGCGTGACCAGGTCGCCGAACGGATTGAGGTTCGTGCTGCCCAGCACCGGCGCGTGCTCCGTGCTGGCGCGGGGGCGTTCCCGCCGTTCGGCAGCACCGAGTTCTGAAGGGGCGTTAACCATGCCCGTTCACTGAACAATGAAATTGGTAAAGTAGACGTTACTTACGCCTCCGAAACCTTCCTTTTCTTTCAGGACGGCATTGACGGCCTTGACCAGTCGATCCTGGATGTGGCGCTTGCCCTCGGCAGTAAACACCTCGTCCTCGCTGGTTTCGCCCAATGCCATCAGCACTTGCGAGCGGATCGCGATCTCGTGCGTCTTGATGTTTTCGAGGACGCGCTCGTCATACGGCGTCGAGACGGCGATGCCGACCTGGATGAAGTGCACGCTGTCCTGAAGATTGGAGGTGAACTCCTTTTCCATCGGATAATAGCTGGAGGCATATTTGTCGCCGCCCTCGCCCTTCGGCGTGGGCTTGCCGTGGCTGCCTTCGGACGAGCTGCCTTCGCCATGGCCCTCGCCGCCCTCGGCCTTGAGCGCGGCGCGCTTCTCCTCGCTCTTGGCGAGCAATTTGGGCTCGTCGGATTCGGCCTCGGCGGGCTTCACGCTGAACCAGCCCGCCTGCATGCCATAGACCGCAGCGCCCCCGCCCGTGCCGAGCAGGGCGACGGGCAAGCCGACGAGGATGAGCAGCTTGCCGCCCTTCCTCTTCCTGGGCGCCGGGGTTGCGTCACTGGGTTGGGCCATGATGGTCTCCTTCGATCTCAGGCAATGCGGTCGTCGGCGGCGGCGGCGACGGTTGAATCGGATGGCGCGCGGCGCGGTGCCGAGGGCTGCGCCGCGGGATTGTGGCGAGTGTCGCGGTTCTCCCCCTGCCCGGCACTGCCGCTGTCGAAGCTGGTCTGGCCGAGCTTGAGCCCGCGCGCCTCGGCGAGTTCGCTCAGCCGCGGCTGTGCCTCGGCGATCAGCTGGCGCGCGGCCGGGGTCTCGGTGGCGAAATGGACATGGACGCGGTCACCGTCGTGGCGGATCGAAACGTCCACCTTGCCGAGCGCCTCAGGCATCAGGCTGAGCCGCGTCTCGCGGACCGGCGCGGCGTCACGCATCGCCTCGATCGTCTCGACCATCTTGCCCATCCATTGCTGGCGGCGGGTGTCGAGCGCTTCGTGCTGGGTGTCTGGCGTAGCAGGGACGGCATGGGGCGGCATGGCGTCAGGCACGGCTGGGGGAATCGCGAGACCGGAGGGGTCGATCGCCAGTGCCCGGCGCAGCGGCAGGGGCGCGGCTGGCACCGCCGCGGCGAGGGCGGCGAGAACCGGGCCAAACGGCACCGAGGGCGGCACGGCGAGGGCGGTAGCGGGAAGCGGCTGCGCCGTCTGCGGCCCTTCGAGCGGCGGGGACGAACGCCCGGCCGACGGCGCTGGAGCCTCAACCGGTCGCGCAGGCCGATCGCCCGGCTCGGAGGGCATGATTAGCCTCGCGCTAGTGGCTACCGGGGTCGCTGGCGGCACGGCCTTCGGAGTCGCCGCGTCCAGGATATCGACGGTCGGAGCCGCTTGCGCCTCGGGAAGCGCGATGGTCCGAGCCAGAGACGGCGCGGGTGCGTCCGCGACCGCGATTTCCGGGGCCTGGCGGGCCACCGGCGTCTCAGCTGCAGTCTCCGGCTGCGGAGCGGCTGCGAGCAGATCGGGAAGCGCGGCGACTTCGCGAGGTGCCTGGGTCGTTGTGTTTGCGGACGCCAAGGCGACGGGGGCAAAGCCCGGCGTCGGCGTGGGAGTTGGCGCCGGCGCGGCCGCGAACCAGACAAAGGCGATGTTGGTGCCGTCCTCGGGCGCGTCCTGCGCTTCGGCGTCGTCGTCGCTGTCCGCATCCTCGGCCGGCTCCGGCAAATCCTTGCCGGTCGTTGCAGGCATTTGCCGCCCGGGCAGCAACGCCTCGCCATCCGGCAACTCGGGCAGCGCCGCCTGCGGCACCGCCAGCGCGCCCAGCGCGCGCGCGAAGCTGCTACCGTCCACCGATGCCAGCAGAGCGGGACGAATCGGCCCGTGCGGCATGGCGGGAAGAGGCGTAAGCTGGATCAAGTGCGAAATCCCGGGATGAAGCTGGTCACCCGCGCATTTCAGCAAATATCGTGCCGTTTTCTCATGGCGGCGGGGAGCGCTTCGAGTTCGCGCAGGGCCTTGAGCGCGGCCTTGGCATCCTCGCGCTCGATCAGTTTCTCGATCGCATTCTGGTCGCGATGCGCCTCGCGGGTAGCGGCACGCGCGCTCTCCAGCCCCTGCTGCGCGACGATGACGCGGCGCTCGGCGGCGTGTGCCGACTGGTGGAGCCGGTCGCGATAATGCGCGGCAGCGATCAGCGAGGTCGCGAACGTGGGCGCTGCGGAGGGCGAAACATTGTCGGCGAGCGCCGCGATGCGTTCGCGCAGCGCCTTTTCCTGGTCGACCTTGGCGCGCGCCTGAACCTCGGCCGCGCGGACCTGGTCGAGCTGGAGCGTGCGGACCCGAAGCAGCCGTTCGAGCTTCTTGCCAGTCCTAGCCATCGCCGAACACACCGGTCAGCTCGGCAACGGCATCGCACAGGCTCACGACTTCATCGGCGCCCTGGCGGATATATTCGATCACCGCGGAGTGGCAGGCGATCGCCGCGTCGATCTCCTGATCGGCGCCGGGACGGTAGGCGCCCATCAGCACGAGATCGCGATTTTCCTCGTAAGTGGCGAGATGGCGGCGCAGCACGCGCGCGGCGTGGAGATGCGGTTTTTCGGCGATATCGGTCATCACCCGGCTGACCGAGGGGCCGAGGTCGATCGCGGGATAGACGCCGCGTTCGGCGAGCGCGCGGCTGAGCACGATATGCCCGTCGAGGATCGAGCGGGCACTGTCGACGACCGGATCGTTGCCATCGTCGCCATCGGCGAGCACGGTGTAGATCGCGGTGATCGAGCCGCCCGACGATATGCAGGTGCCGGCACGCTCGATCAGGCTGGGGAGCATTGCGATGGCGCTGGGCGGATAGCCGCGCGCGCTGGCGGGCTCGCCCAATGCCAGCCCGATCTCGCGGCCGGCATGGGCGACGCGGGTCAGCGAATCCATGATCAGCAGGACCTTCTTGCCCTCGGCACGGAAAGCTTCGGCGACCGCGGTGGCACGCAGCGCGCCGCGGATGCGCAGCACCGGCGAATGGTTGGCGGGGACCGCGACCACCACCGAGCGGGCACGCGCGGCGCCGAACACCTTGGTCTCGAGGAAGTCGGCGACTTCGCGCGAGCGCTCGCCGATCAGCCCGACCACCACGACATCGGCCTCGGCGGCGCGGACGATCATCCCGAGCAGTACCGACTTGCCCACCCCCGAGCCCGCCATGATTCCGACGCGCTGCCCCTGGCCGATGGTGAGCAGCCCGTTGATCGCGCGGACGCCGACGTCGAGCGGTTCGAGCACCCGGCCGCGGTCGAGCGGCGACTGGAGCTTGCCGGCGAGCGGCCATTTGCCCGCCCCCCGGATCGCGCCGAGCCCGTCGATCGGCTTGCCGGCGCCGTCGACGACGCGGCCGAGCAAGGCGGCACCGACCTCGGCCTCGCCGGGCGGGCCGACGGGGCGCACGGGCGCGTTGGGCAGCAGGGCTGCGGGGCCGCCGAGGTTCATCATCAAGGTGCGCCCGGCGCGGAAGCCGATCACTTCGGCCTCGACTCGCCCGGCCCCGTCGCCGATCGCGCAGACCGTGCCGACAGGTAACGAAAGCCCGACCGCCTCCATCAGCAGCCCGTCATAGGACGACAATCGCCCCGACACCTTGGCGCGCGGCGCGAAATCGCCGCAGCCGAGCCCGTCGAGATAGTCATCGGCGAAATTCGGATTCAGCATGCGGGCGGTATCGGCACGCGGTCGATCGCCAGCGCGAGCTGTTCGAGCCAGATGTCGGGCCCGTCCTCGACGATCGTCGAGGCGCTCTCGATCACGAAGCTGCCGCGCGCGACATGCGGATCGCCGACCGGGAAGGTCGTCGCGGGGAGCTTGCCCTGGACCAGAGGCACGTCGTCGGGATGCATTCGCAGCAAGGCCGATTCGGCGCTGTCGGCGAGCAGGTCGACCGCGGCGGCGATCCGCGCGGCGAGCACGTCGGGCGCCACGCCGGCGTCGCCGATCATCCGCTGGACGAGATGGAGCACGGTCTGGCGGAGATGCCCGGCCATGCGCTCGCGGTCGAAATGCGCGCCGCCGGCGAGCGCGGTCGAGACCTGATCGAGCAGCGCGGCCTCGCGGGCGCGGACTTCCTCGATCTCGGCGAGCGCGGCGGCGCGGCCCTCGGCGAACCCCGCCTCGTGTGCGGCGGCGATCGGGTCGACGAAGGCGGTGGGCGGGGCCGGCACTTCGACGGCGAACGGATCCCAACCTTCCGTGGGATTCACGCCCGGATCCGCGGGCGAGAAATGGCGCGGCGATACCGGCGCGGGCTCCTCGAAACCGCGACGGCCGATCGCGCCCATGTCGGCGGCGGCGAAGGCGGCGCCGTCGAACGCGCGGTGGAGCACGTGCGCGGCGGCGTGGATGCGGCCGGCGAAACCGGGGGCGAAGTCAGACATAGTCGTCATCGCTGCCCTTGCCCGGCATCTGGAGCGTGCCGTCCTTCACCAGCCCGCGCGCGGTCGCGATCATCACCTTCTGCGCGTCGAGCACGTCGGCGAGCTTCATCGGCCCGCGCGCTTCCATCTCGTCGCGGATGCCATCGGCGGCGCGGCTCGACATGCAGCCGAGGAAGCGATTTCGGACCTCCTCCTCGACGCCCTTCAAGGACTTGGTGAGGATCTCGGCATCGACGCTGCGGATCAGTGTCGAGAGATTCTTGTCGTCGAGTTCGAGCAGATTGTCGAAGACGAACATCGCCTCCTCGATCGCCCGGGCGACCTCGCGATCGATCTTGGCGAGCTTGGGCATCACGCGCTGCTCGGTGATCTTGCGCGCGCCCGAAAGAATCTTGGCTGCCTCGCGCGTGCCGCCCATCTGGAGCCCGATCGACTTGCGGCTACCGGCGGCGCGGTTGGCGAGCATCGTCTTCAGGGTCTCGATCGCCTCGGGCGGGACCGGTCCGAGCTTGGCGACGCGGCGCAGGATCTGCGGCTGGACGTCCAGCGGCAAGTGATCGAACACCTGCGCGGCAGTGTCGGAATCGAGCTGGGCGAGCAAGACCGCTGCGATCTGCGGATGCTCCTCGGCGACCATCGCGGCGATCTCCTCGGGCTCCAGCCATTGCAATTGCTCGAGCCCGGCATTGGCCTGGGGTGGCAGGATGCGGGCAAGCACGCCTTCGGCGCGGTCGGCCCCGAGCGCCTTGGTCATCATCCCCTCGATCTGTGGGCGCGGGTCGAATACCACGCTGGAGCGCCCCCGCGCCTTGAACACGAAATCGTCGAGGACCTGGTCGACCTCGGCCTCGCTGACGTCCGCCACGGTGAACATCGCCTTGCCGAGATCGCGGACCTCGTCGGGATCGAGCTTCTGGAGGATCGCCGCGGCTTCCTCCTCGCCGACGAGCATCATCAGCACCGCGGCACGCTCGACGCCGTTGAAGCTGCGCACCGCGTTCATGCCGCATCCGCCTTGATCATGTCGCGCACCGCAAGCGCGGCGCGCGCCGGATTCTCGCGAGTGAAGCCGCGGACCAGGCCGACGCGATCATCATAGCTGTTGCCGCGATCCTCGAGCATGTCGATCGACACGCTGGGGAGCGCCGCCGGCGCACCCTCGGCATCGGGATTGCCGATCGGCAGCCCGGGGCGCTGGGTGGCGTCCTCGCGCTTCTTGAGCAGGGCCTTGGTGAGCGGACGGACGCCGAGGAACAGCACCAGTAACGCGATCACCAGCGCAGTCGCGTTGCGCGCCGCCATCGGCACCCATTCGGCCTCGTACCAAGCCGGACCCGCCTTGCCGGAATCGGCAGCGGCGCTGAACTTGCGGCTGATCACGGTGACCTGGTCCTGCCGCGTGGCATTGTAGCCGACCGCGGCGCGGACCAGTTCGTTGAGCTGGTTGATCTCGGCAAGCGCGCGCGGCTTGCCGGGCTCCTCGCGCAGCACCACGGCGACCGAGAGGCGGCGGACATTGCCGGGCATCGCGCGGGTGACCGAGATCTCCTTGCCGGTCTCGTAGGTGCGCGTGAAGCTGTCGCTCTGCTTGGTCTGCGGCGGCGTTGCGGGAGCAGCCGGGGCGACCGGCGCGGCGCCGCCCGCATTGGGCGCGACCAGCTGGCTCGGCGGCGGCGGGGTGTTCGACAGCGTGCCGGGAATGCCGCCGGGGTTCGCATTGTCCTTCGACGTGCCAGTCCAGGCGCCCTGCTCGGCGCGCATCACCTGGCCCTGCTTGTCATAGCTCTCGCGCGTCGCCTGGCTCTCATCGAGATCGATATCGGCCTGGACCTCGGCGGTGAAATTGCCCGCGCCGACCAAGGGCGTGAGCAATTGCGCGAGCTGCTCGCGATATTTGTCTTCGACGCGGCGCTGGAAATCGATGCGCGTGTCGCCGGCGCTCGCGCCGTCCTTGCCGCCCGACTTCGACAGCAACGCCCCCATCTGGTCGACGATCGTCACCGCATCGGGCTGCATGCCCGGCACCGACGAGGCGACGAGATTGACGATCGCGCGGATCTGCGGCTCGCCCAGCGCGCGGCCCGGCTGGAGCTTGACGATGACGCTGGCCGAAGGCGCGGCGTGGTCCCGCACGAACGCCGAGGCTTCGGGCGTGGCGAGATGAACGCGCGCCTCGGCGACGGCATCGATCTCCTGGATCGAGCGGGCGAGCTCAGTCTCGCGCGCCTGGCGGAGGCGCTCGCCCTCGACTGCGCGGCTGACGCCCATCGGCAAATTGTCGAGGATCGCGTAGCCACCGGGCGCGGCCTTGGGCAGGCCTTCGCTGGCGAGCAGCATCCGCGCCTTGTGATAGTCATCCTCAGCGACGGTGATCGAGCCCGATCCGTCGATCTGGTTGGCAATGCCGGCGCCTTCGAGCGCGGAGGCGATCGCCGCCTTGTCGGCATCATTGACGTTGGCGAACAGGATCCGCTGCGGCGAGGTCGACACCATCGACCAGGCTAGGACGCCGGCGAGGACGAGCCCGATCAGGAAGACGAAGGGCAAGCTGCGCTTGACCGCAGGCTGGCCGAGCAGCCCGGTGAGCTGCTGGAGCGGAGCGCGGGCGGGGATGCCGGCGGCGTCGGTGGGGGCGAGTGCGTTGCTCATCTCATTACACCGGCATGCTCATGATGTCCTTGTAAGCGGACAGGAGTTTGTTGCGGACTTGCAGGGTCGCCTCGAAGCCGACCGAGGCCTGCTGGCGGGCGAGCATCACCTTGGCGATGTCGACGGTCTCGCCGCGCTCATAGGCCTCGGACAGCGCGCCGGCCTGGGCCTGGGCCTGGTTGACCGACTTGAACGCGTCCTGGAAGGTATCGGTGAAGCTCGCGGGCTTGGCCTCCGCGGGCGCAACCGCGGCGGGCGCCTGCTGTGCGCGGCCGAGCGCGGCGTTGCGCTCGAGAATCTGCGATCGCAACGCCATCACGCGATCGACGCTCATCGGCGCGGCGACGCTCATGCCGAGGCCGCCTGAGCGATGTCGTCACCCTGCTCGCGTGCCTTGGCGAGCCGGTAGCGCAAGGTGCGCTCGGAGATGCCGAGACGTTTCGCGGTCTCGATCCGGCTGCCATTGCACTCGGCGAGCGTTTCGCGGATCGCCTGGAACTCGTGCATCTGGACGATGTTGCTCAGCGTCTCGGGACGATCCTGCCGCATCTCGGGCCGGCGGTCGAAGATCAGATGCGCGGGCTCGATCACGTCGCCCGGCGCGAGCAGCAATGCGCGCTGGATCACGTTCTCGAGTTCGCGGACATTGCCCGGCCAATCGTGATCGCTGAGGACCTCGAGCGCATCCGTCGTGATCCACGGCAGGGTCGAACGGGTGCCCGCGTGCCGGAGCACCATCGCCGCGGCGAGCGCGGCGATGTCGCCAGGGCGCTCGGCGAGCGCCTTGGTTGCGAGCGGGAAGACGGCGAGACGATAATAGAGATCGGCGCGGAAGCGGCCGGCGGTGACTTCGGCCTGCAGATCACGATTGGCGCAGGCGACGACGCGGACGTCGATCTTCTCGGGGCTCGTACCGCCGATCGGGACGACCTCGCGCTCCTGCAGCGCGCGGAGGAGCTTGGCCTGGAGCCCAAGCGGCATCTCGGCGATCTCGTCGAGCAGCAAGGTGCCGCCATTGGCGGCGCGGAAGAAGCCCTGCCCGCCCGACGACGCGCCGGTGAAGCTGCCCTTATGGTGGCCGAACAGCATCGCCTCGAGCATCGTCTCAGGCAACGCGGCGCAATTGATCGCCACGAACGGCCCGTCACGGCGGGTGGAGCCCATATGGATCGCCTTGGCGAGGACTTCCTTGCCGGTGCCGGTGGGGCCGTTGATCAACACGGTGATGTCCGAAGCGGCGACCCGCTCGGCGAGCGCCAGCAAGGCGAGGCTCTCGGGATCGGCGGCCACGGGCTCCCACGGCCCGCGTGCCATCGCGCTGGCGAAGCCGGCGCCGATTGCCGCATCGGCGCTGCCATAGGACAAGCGGGCGGGGTTGCCGTCGCGAAACGGGATCGCGGCGCGGTCGCCTTCGCCGAGGATCAGCGTGCGCGCCGCTGCCGGGGGAACTTCGCCATCGGCGACGAGGAACAGATCCTGCGCGCCCGGCTTGCCGTCCTCGCACGAAGCGATCGCGAAACCCTGCGCCCGAAGCGCCGAAACCAGTGCGTATTTCTGCCGGAGAACCGCTGCCGAAGGAACGATCGAGCGCATATGTGACCCCCTGTTATGCAGGCTGTGTGGGGCCAAGTTGGTTAATTCGTCGTAAAACTACGTAGCGGCGCACACTTTGGTCCCCGCCCGTCTACGCGCGCGCGTGATGGACGATTTTTTTCTTAAGCCGGGATTTGCGCGGCCGTTCCTTGGCTTGGCGGCTCCGCTTTCCCGTTCAGGGGGGACGCGGGAAGCCGACGAGCATGGAGATGAACATGACTGTTATCGGAACCAACATCGCCTCGCTGCGGGCTTCGAACGCGTCCAATTCGGCGAACAAGCTGCTGGGCACCGCGATGGAGCGCCTGTCGACCGGCAAGCGCATCAACAACGCCAAGGACGACGCCGCCGGCCTCGCCATCGCCTCGACGATGACCGCGGCGATCCGCGGCATGAACCAGGCGGTGCGCAACGCGAATGACGGCATCTCGCTCGCCCAGACCGCCGACGGCGCGCTCGACGAGGTCAGCAACATGCTGCAGCGCATCCGCGAGCTCGCGGTCCAGTCGGCATCGGGCACCTACAGCACCACCGACCGCGCCAATCTCGACAAGGAAGCGGCCGCGCTGACCACGCAGATCCAGTCGATCCTGACCAACACCAAGTTCAACGGCGTCGCGGTGTTCGACTATGCCGCGACCGATACCGCCAGCGACGACGTGACGATCCAGGTGGGCATCAACAGCACCGACACGGTCGCGCTGACCAAGGCGTTCTTCGACAGCGACAATTTCGAAGCGGCCGATTTCAAGGTGGACACCGTCGCCAATGCCGGCACCACGCTGACCAACGCCGATACCGCGCTGACCGCGGTCAACACTGCGCGCGCCACGCTCGGCGCGTCGCAGAGCCGGCTCGAATCGGTGGTCAACAATTTGACCACCAACGTCACCAACCTGTCGGACGCGCGCAGCCGCATCGAAGACGCCGATTTCTCGGCCGAGACCACCGCGCTCGCCAAGGCACAGATCCTGTCTCAGGCTTCGACGGCGATGCTCGCCCAGGCGAACCAGAGCCAGCAGACGGTTCTTTCGCTGCTCCGTTAAGCGCGTGCCGGTCGGGGTGTCACCCCCCTGACAGGCACCGCGGCCGGTCACCTCTCCCAAGTTGGAGAGTGCGCAAGAGGAACCCCGGTGGTCCCAAGGGACTGCCGGGGTTTTCCTTTGCCCTGACATCGGCACTGGTAGCGCTAACAGAATTGGGTTAGCCTCCCTTCAAACGAGAATGGAGAGGCTGATGACCCGGAAGCTCAGGATCGCGCTCGCCCTGCTGGCATCGAGCGCGTGGGTGTCGCTGGCAAACGCGCAGACAACGCCCGGTAAACTCGGCGATGCCTCAGCCACCCCGGAAGCGCGCGCACGCGACGTGATCGCCAAGATGACGCTGGAGGAAAAGGCGCACCAGCTCGGCCACACCGCGCCGGCGATCCCGCGGCTCGGCGTGCCGCAATATAATTGGTGGAACGAGGGGCTGCACGGCGTCGCCCGCGCCGGGATCGCGACGGTGTTCCCCCAGGCGATCGGCATGGCGGCGTCGTGGGACGTGGCGTTGCTCCACCAGGTCGGCGACACGATCGCCACCGAGTTCCGCGCCAAATATCTCGAGCGGCGCCATCCCGACGGCGGCAGCGACTTTTATCGCGGGCTCACCGTCTGGTCGCCCAACATCAACATCTTCCGCGATCCGCGCTGGGGCCGCGGCCAGGAGACCTATGGCGAGGATCCCTATCTCTCCGGCCGCCTCGGCATCGCCTTCATCACCGGGCTGCAGGGCGACGATCCCAAGTTCCTCAAGACCGTCGCGACCTCGAAGCATTTCGCGGTGCATAGCGGCCCCGAGAGCAACCGCCACCGCGAGGACGTCCACCCGTCCCCGCACGACCTGGAAGACACCTATCTCCCGGCGTTCCGCGCGACGGTGACCGAGGGCAAGGTCGAATCGATCATGTGCGTGTACAATGCCGTCAACGGCGTGCCGGGCTGCGCGAACAGCTTCCTGATGGAAGACACGCTGCGCAAGAGCTGGGGCTTCCAGGGCTATGTCGTCTCGGATTGCGGCGCGGCGGCGAACATCTACCGCCAAGACGCGCTGCATTACACCAAGACCGCGCCAGAAGGCGTCGCACTCGGCTTCAAGGCCGGGATGGACCTGATTTGCGGCGACTATCGCAACAAGATGACCACCGATCCCGAGAATATCGTCGCGGCGGTCAAAGCGGGGCAATTGCCCGAGGCGGTGGTCGACCGATCGCTGCTTCGGCTGTTCGAGGCGCGCATCCGGCTCGGGCTGTTCGACCCGAAGCTGCCCTTCGCCGACATCACCGCCAAGGATTACGACACCCCCGAGCATCGCGCGCTTTCCCGGAAAATGGCCGAGGCGTCGATGGTGCTGCTCAAGAACCAGAACAACCTGCTGCCGATCAAGGGAAGCCCGAAGACGATCGCAGTGATCGGCCCCAATGCCGACAGCTTCGATGCGCTGGTCGGCAATTATTACGGCACCCCGTCCAAGCCGGTAACCGTGCTCGACGGCATCCGCGCGCGCTATTCGCAGGCGAAGATCCTCTACGTGCCCGGCACCGGGCTGATCGGACGTGCCGAAGTGCCGGTACCCGACGATGTCCTGTGCGTCGATCCGGCCTGCGCCACGCGCGGGCTCAAGGTCGAATTCTTCAAGGGCACCGAGCTCGAAGGTGCGCCGACCGAGACCAAGACGGTGCCCAGTGCCCGCTTCGAATGGCTCGGCGACCGAGCGACCTCGGCGCGCTGGACCGGCACGATCACCGCGCCCGACACCGGCGAATACGGCTTCCGCTTCGCCAGCGAGAATGGCTATCGCATCTGGGTCGGCGACAAATTGGTGGTCGACGAATGGGGCGTCGGCGACGCGCCGTCGATCCTGTCGGGCACGATCGCGCTGGAGAAGGGCCGCAAATATCCGCTCCGCGTCGAGGGCTTTCAGCGCGGCCAGCGCAGCAACCAGCAATTGCTGTGGAGCCCGCAAAGCGCCGATGGCGACCACGCGGTGGAGGCGGCGAAGCAGGCCGATCTGGTGGTGTTCGTCGGCGGGCTCTCGGCGCGGATCGAGGGCGAGGAAATGAAGGTCAAGGCGCCGGGCTTCGCCGGCGGCGACCGCACCAGCCTCGATCTGCCCGCACCGCAGCAGCAATTGCTCGAACGCGTCAACGCGACCGGCAAGCCCACCGTGCTCGTGCTGATGAACGGCAGCGCGCTCGGGGTGAACTGGGCGGACGCACATGTCCCCGCGATCGTCGAGGCCTGGTATCCCGGCGGCGAGGGCGGGCACGCCGTGGCCGGATTGCTCGCCGGCGATTTCAGTCCGGCGGGACGCCTGCCGGTGACCTTCTACAAATCGGCCGACCAGCTTTCCGCCTTTACCGACTATCGCATGGCCGGGCGGACCTATCGCTATTTCACCGGCGAACCGCTTTATCCGTTCGGCCACGGCCTCAGCTACACGCGCTTCGCCTATGCGGCGCCGAAGCTGAGCAATGCGAAGGTCGGCGCCGACGGCAATGTCACCGTGTCGGTCGCGGTCAGCAACACCGGCGCGCGCGACGGCGACGAAGTCGTCCAGCTCTATGTGTCGCACCCAGAAACAGCCGGCGCGCCGGTCCGCGCACTCGAACGCTTCGAACGCGTGCATCTGAAGAAGGGTGAGACGCGGCAAGTCCGCTTCACGCTCGATGCGCGCGCGCTGAGCCTGGTCGATGCCGCGGGAGTGCGCCGGCTGGTGCCGGGCAAGGTCGACCTGTGGATCGGCGGCGGTCAGCCGGTGACGCGGCCGGGACTGCCGGCAGCGGCGGGGGTGAAGGCCCAGCTGGAGGTCACGACTGGCGCAACATTGCCGCGCTAACCGAGCCTTCGCTGGAGCGCACGCTTGAGGCGGGCGTGCGCCGCGGCCTTGATCTGGCAGACGCGCGCGGCGCCGACGCCGAGCACCTGGCCGATCTCCTCGAGGTTCAATTCCTCGACATAATAAAGCTGGATGACCTGCGCCTCGCGGACCGGTAAGGCGCCGATCGCGGCGATCAGCGCGTCGCGCTGGTCGCCCTCGGCGAGCTGGTCGAAGGCATTGGGTTCGTTGGACATGAACCAGGGCGATTCGTCGGAATAGGTCTCGTCGATCGAATCGAAGCGCACTGCCTCGGCGCTGGCATATTCGGCGCGCAGCTTCTCCGGGGTGACGCCGAGCTTGTCGGCGACTTGCGCGTCGGTCGGGACGTGGCCTAGCGCCGCGCCCAGCATCGCCACCGCCTCCTGATACAGCTTGCGCCGCCGCATCGCGCCGCGGGTAAGCGTCGCCTGGCGGCGCAATTCGTCGATCATCGCGCCGCGCACCCGCGTGACCAGATAGTGCTCGAACGTCACCTGGCCGCGATCTTCGAAGCCGGCCACAGCCTCGATCAGCGCCACCATGCCGATCTGGATCAGATCCTCGACCTCGACGATCGAGCTCATCGATCCGTGCACGTGCCACGCGATCTTGCGGACTAGTGGCAAGTGTTTCCGCATCATCGCCTCGGCGTCGCGCTGCGGCGTGGGGGCATAGGTCAGCGGTGCGATTGCGAGCGAAGCCATGGTGCTCCTCAAGGAAGTGGCGTTCATGCGGGCAGCGCCTCCGGCGCACCGATCACCGCGACGACTTCGACGGCCTTGTCCTCGGGGACCTCGAAGAAGCTCATCACCGGCGTGTCGGGGAGGATGGACTTGACCAATTTGCGGATCGCGATGCGGATCGCCGGCTGGACGACGAGTGCGAACGGCTTGGCCTCGGCGATAAGCGGGCCGGCGGCGTGCTGGAGCGCATCGGCGATGCGGCGGCCGAGATCGGGTTCGATCGTGTGCCGGCGCGACGGATCCGAGCGGACCGCCTGCCCCAGCAGCGCCTCGAGCTGGCCTTCGAGAGTCATCACCCGCAGCGGCTCGCGCACCCCGCACAGCCGCTGGATGATCAGCGGGCCGAGTTCGGGACGGATCAGCTCCAGGATCTCCTCAGCGTCGAGCGTCTTCTGCGCAGCGACCGCGATCGCCGCGGCGATCCGGCGAAATTCCTTGAGCGGGATATTCTCCAGCAGCAGGCCGCGCAGCACGCTGGTGAGCGTGGTCAGCGGCACCGGCTGCGGGCAGAGCGCCGCGACCAACGCGGCGGCGCGCTCCTTGAGCCCGTCGAGCAGTGCCTGGACCTCGTCGGGGCCGAGCAGGTCGGCGGCATTCTGGATCAGCACGTGGTTGAGGTGCGTCGCGACCACCGTGCCAGGATCGACGACCAGATAGCCGGCGCCGGTCGCGGCGTCGGCATCGGCGTTCGCAATCCATACCGCGTCGAGCCCGAAGGTGGGGTCGCGCACCGGCTTGCCCTGCAGCTTGCCGACCGCTTGCCCCGTATCGAGCGCGAGCATCTCGTCGGGCGCGACGTTGTCTTCGCCGACCACGACTCCGCCGATGACGATCCGGTAGGTGAACGGCGCGAGGTTGATGTCGTCGCGGACGCGGACCTGCGGCACGACGAAGCCGAGATCCTTGGAAAGCTGGCGCCGCACCCCGGTGATCCGTCCCATCAGCGGCCCGCCGCGGCGCTCGTCGACCAGCGGCACGAGGCCATAGCCGATGTCGAGCATCACCTGCATGTTGTCGGTCACTTCCTCCCAGCCGATCTTCGACAGGTCGGTTGGTTCCGCGGCGGGCTCGGGTGGCGGCGGACGGTTGGCGATCCTCCGCAGCTTCCACGCGGCAAAGCCCGCGACGGCGGCGGCGGGGAGGATGACGAAATGCGGCATGCCCGGCATCACCCCGAGCAGCGCGAGGATCCCCGCGACCGGCGTCCAGGTCTTGTGGCTGCCGAACTGGCTGCCGATCTGCCCGGCAAGGTCGTGCTTCGAATTCACTCGCGTGACGATCGCGGCGGCGGCGATCGACAGCACCAGGGCCGGCAGCTGCGCGACCAGCGCGTCGCCGATCGCGAGCATGATGTAGCTTTGCGCGGCGTCGCCGACCGCCATGTGATGGCTGACCACGCCGAGGATCAGACCGCCGACGATATTGATGCCGAGGATCAGCAGCCCGGCGATTGCGTCGCCCTTCACGAACTTGGACGAACCGTCCATCGCACCGTAGAAATCGGCTTCGGTCGACACCTCGATGCGGCGCGCGCGGGCTTCGTCGGGAGTGATCAGCCCGGCGTTCAAATCGGCGTCGATCGCCATCTGCTTGCCGGGCAAGGCATCCAGCGTGAACCGCGCGGAAACTTCGGAGACGCGGCCGGCGCCCTTGGTCACCACGATCATGTTGATGATCATCAGCACCGCGAACACGACGATGCCGACGACATAGTCGCCGCCGATCAGGAACGTGCCGAATGCTTCGATGACATGGCCGGCCGCGGCGCCGCCCTCATGCCCGTTGACCAAAACCACGCGCGTCGAGGCGACGTTGAGCCCGAGCCGGAACAGGGTGGCGAACAGCAGGACGGTCGGGAAGGCGGAGAAATCGAGGGGCTTCTGCGCATTCAACGCCACCATCAGCACCGCGAGGCTGATCATGATGTTCATGATGAAGAAGGCGTCGAGCAGCACCGCCGGGATCGGCACGACCAGCAAGGCGACGAGCAGCAGGATCGCACCAGGCAGCGCGAAGCCGCGGATTGCCGGCACGAGGCCGGCGGGAAGGGTCAGGCCGTTCACGCGGGTCACGCTCCCAGCTTTGCGAGCATCAGATAAGCGAGCTTCGCCGTCTCCGGTGTCGGCCGGAACGGATTGAGCCGCTCGCCTCCGACCATCTCCGTCGCGCCGCGCGTCGTCTTGAGCTGGGCGAGTGTCGTCTCGATCCAGTGGCGATCGCCGCCGGTCGCGTCGTTGCCGAGGATGATTTCGGTCCCCTCGCCGCCGGCACCGAACGGGTCGGACAGCGCATCGAGCCCGTTCGAGGCCCCCCCCGGCGCGCCGGCCGCAGCAGCGCCCTGGTCGAGCTTGCCGGCGAAACGGCTATAGATCTCGCTCAAGGTCCGCGGCTGGCCGCTGGCGGCGTAGAAGACGCCACGATTGGCCCGCGCGGCCGATGGGAACAGCGCCGCGCCGGTGCGATCCGGATTGCTGTCCATCGCGCTCAGGAACTTCGCCGCGCCGCCCTGGCCGAGGAAATGCGCCATGTAGAGATCGGTGCCGGTCGCCGGCCGGCCGAGCCGATCCTCGAGCGCGGCCTTGTTGTCCGAGGCATGCTCGGCGGCCATCAGCGCGGCGGTGCCGGGATCGCTGCGCATGTCGAGGATCGCGCGGCGCGTCGCCGGATCGCTGACGACGTAGCGGCCCGAGGCGGTCTGCCGGATCGAGTCCGCGGCCCAGCCGAGGCCATGTTCGGCGCCATGGCCCTTGATCACCCCGAGCCAGCTCTGCTCGATGAACTGATAAAGCCCGGTGGCGCTCGACGTCGCAGCGCGCGCATTGGCGCGAAGGCCGCTCTCGACCTGCGCCTGGCCGAGCAGATAGTTGAAGTCGATCCCGGTCTTGCGGCTGGCGGCGGCGATCGCCGTCTGGATGCCTGCTATAGTGTTGACCGATGCGATGCTCATCGAGCGCTGATCCGATTGCCCTTGGTTGGCGCAGGATCAGCAAGGGCCGTGCCACTTTTCGATCCTCCCCGGCACGGGGAGGGGGACCAGCGAAGCTGGTGGAGGGGGCGTGCCTCTAGCGGTTCGCGCGGGGAGAGCCCCCTCCGTCAGCGCTGCGCGCTGCCACCTCCCCGTACCGGGGAGGATCAATCAGGCTATCGCGTACCCCCCAGGGCGATACGCAGGCGCCGCATCCCCGGAAAGAAGTTGCAGGCGGCGGCGGACATTTGCCGCCATCAGATTGACGTAGATCCGGCAAGTCTCGTTGAGCCGATGCGCTTCGGCGGCGAGATCCTTGACCTCGTCGGAGGGCGCCTCGCCGTCGAACAGCGCGACGCTGTCGATCCCGGCGAGCTTGGCCTGCGTCGCCGCTTCGAGCGCGGCGACGTCATTGGCCTTCAGCGCCGCGATCTCGGCGTGCAGCGATTCGATGACCGTGATCAGCGCGTCACGCCGGGTCATTGGGACTCCATTCGAGCTTGAGCGCAAGCAGCCGGTCGGCGATCGTCGTCGGATAGATCGGGAATTTGCCGTCCTCGATCGCCTTGCGGATCTTGGCCACTCGCTCGGCATCGACCGGCGGCTTGGCGGCCATCTCGCTGGTCAGGGCGGCGGCGGTCGACTGGACCGCCTGCACGACATTGGCAACCGGCTTGGCCACTTCCACCGGAGCGGCGGGAGCGACAGGCGCAAGGCGTCGGTCAGCGACCGCGCTTGCCTTGTTGCCGATGGGATCCACCATTGCTGCTTCCTTGGAAATCAATCCTGCAGCGATAGGAACGACCGGCCGTCGACACACTTTAGAAAAAAATGCGGGAGGCCTTTACGGCAAGCGCGCGAGCCCCGCTTCGATCGCCACTGCCTGGATCGGCGCCTTTTTGTAGTCGACCTTGACCAGCAGCCGCGCGCCCGCCGCCGCATCGCCCATCGCCACGCCTTCGCGGGTGATCGAGAAGCCGTTCGCGCCGGCCTCGACGGTGATCGGATCGCCGCGACGGATCACCGGCGGCGCCTTGACCGGTGCCGCTGCCGCCGGCGCGGCCGCTACGGGTGCCGGCTTCGGCTGAGGCAGGGCGGTGACCGGCACGAAGATGCGCCATGTCGGCGCCATGCAGCGGATGACGACCGCGTCCTTCGCCTCGCTGCGCCATTCGAGTTGCGGCGCGGCGCAAGCCTGGAGCTTGAGCCTCGTGTCGACCGGCGCGCGCGCGCCGCCCAGAGTGCCGACCTCGGCGCCGGTGAACTGGCCCACGATCGCATCGAGCACGACCGTCGACTGGAATTCGGGCGCCGCGGCGGCGAGAGCCAGGGACAACAGCATCAGAGACTCCTTGCGAGAGGCAGGCGGCAAGCGCGGATTGCGGGACGGCAGATCATTGCCGGCCCCCGTCATAGCCGAGCGAAAGCACGACGCGCCGCTGGCCGCTGCCAGTGGCGATAGTGACGCGTCCCGGCGCGACGGCGCCTGCGCGGACCAGGAGGGCGGCGACCGCGCGGGCGCGATCGGCGGCGAGGATCGGGCCGCTGCCGGTGAGCGGGTCGACGTCGGCGGCGGCGCCGTCGACTTCGCCGATGACGCGCAGCCGCGTGCGCGGATCGGCGGCGGCGGTGCGCGCCCAGGCAAGCGCGGCCTGGATATCGGGAAGCTGCGCCGATCCCGGGGCGAAGCCAGGGACAGCGGCGAGATCGACCGGCATCGCCGGCGCCGCTTCCTTGGCGCCGAAGCCGGCGCGGATACTGGCGGCGAGCGTCGCCGGATCGACCTGGTTGGCCTGGAGCAGCACGAAGAAGCCGACCAGCAGCAAGGCAAGGTCGGCAAGCGTGGTCAGCCAGATCGGCCGCGCCGGGGCCTCGTCCTCGAACGTCATGCGGCAAGCTCGCGCGCGGCGAGTCGGGGCTGGACGGCGGCGAGCGCGGCGAGCGGCGCCACCAGCCGGGCGCGCTCCTGCGCCTCGTGGCGCGCCTGCCGCTTGAGCCGCGCCGCCACCGGCGTGGCGACGAGGCACGCGACGATCGCGCCATAGAGCGTGGTGAGCAAGGCAACCGCCATCGCCGCGCCGATCGTCTTGGGATCGCGCATCGCCGTGAACATCTGGACGAGGCCGATCAGCGTGCCGATCATCCCCATTGCCGGGGCGATGTCGGCCATGCCGGCCCACATCTCGGCGGCGGCGCGGTGCCGTTCGAAGCGGCCGAGCCGGCGCTGGTCGAGCAAAGCGGTGACCCGATCGGGCGCGGCACCGTCGACGACCGCCGCCACCGCGGCCGCGAGATCGGCATCGGCGATCACCGAGCGATCGAGCGCGAGTACCCCATGGCGCCGCGCGATGCGGGCGAAGGCGGCGACCTGCTCGAGCAGCGGATCGGCGTCGAAGCGGCGACGGCTGAGCGTGCGCAATGCTGCGATCCCGCGGCCGAGATCGCCCAGCGGCGTCCGCAGCACCACGGCGACGACCGTACCGCCGAGCACGATGGCGAGCGCGACCGGGTCGAGGAAAGGCGCGAAGTTCATGCGCTCGTGTTTGCAAGCGGCGGGCCAATCTGGCGGAGCGTGCGACATCCTTCGTCACCCCGGACTTGTTTTGGGGTCCACCGCGCGCCGCACGCATTGCGGCAAGAGCCTCCATCCGCTCGCCCAGGTGCCAAGTGGACCCCGGAACAAGTCCGGGGTGACGGAGGAGTTTGCGGCACCGGATGGGCAGTACGGCAGCCGGTTGCCGCATGACCGGCAAGATATTGCCGCCCGGCCTGCGCGTAGAACGAAATCGGCATTCCGGCGCCTCCCCGCGAAAACTGGCACGGCCATTGCAGCACCCCGCCCGAACCTTTGTGCGGGAGACGTGCAATGCCCAATGACAGCCTCTTCGGCGTACACGGCGCAGCGCTGACCGTGCGCTCGCAGCGCATGGGCGTGCTCGCCTCGAACATCGCCAACGCCTCGACCCCCGGCTACAAGGCCAAGGACGTGGACTTCCAGTCGGCGCTCGCCGCGATCGAAGCGCCGGGCGGCGCCGCGGACAATGCGATCGACGCCGCGACGCTCTATCGCGTGCCCCTCCAGCCGAGCCAGGACGGCAACACCGTCGAGCTCGCCACCGAACAGACCGCCTTTGCCGAGAATGCCGTCGCCTATCAGACGACCCTGTCGTTCCTGAACGGCCGCATCTCGACGATCACCCGCGCGCTCAGGGGAGAATGAGCATGGGCAGCCAGGCGCTCTCGATCTTCCAGGTCTCCGGCCGCGCGATGAGCGCGCAGCTGCTGCGGATGAACACCACCGCGTCGAACCTCGCCAATGCCGGCACCGTCGCTTCCAGCCCCGAGGCTGCCTATCGCACGATCAAGCCGGTGTTCCGCTCGGCGTTCGACGAGGCTTCGGGCCTGTCGACCGTCGATGTCGAGCAGGTCGTCACCGCCGGCGCCGAGCCGACCAAGCGCTACGACCCGGGCAATCCGATGGCCGACAAGGACGGCAATGTCTGGGAGAGCGCGGTCGACGAGACCCGCGAGCTCGTCGACATGCTCGAATCGTCGCGCACCTACCAGAACAATGTCGAGGTCCTGCAGACTGCCAAGCAGCTGATCGTCGACACCCTCAAGCTGGGCCGCTGACCATGGATTTCGACAGCACGCTGCAGACGCTCGGCGTCAACCGCTACGGCGCGACGGGCTCGGCCTCGAACACCGGGACCAAGGATAGCTCCAAGCTCGGCAAGACCGACATGGACCAGGGCGATTTCCTCGCGCTGATGACCGCCCAGCTCAAGAACCAGGACCCGTTCGAGCCGGTCGACAACACCCAGATGGTCGCCCAGATGGCGCAATTCTCGTCGCTCTCGGGCATCACCGAGATGAGCACGACGCTCAAGGCGATCGCCACGAAGCTGGGCAGCACCTCGCTCGGCGATGCGCTCGGCTATGTCGGCAAGACCGTGCTCACCGAAGGCTCGACGGCGTACCCGCGCGAGAGCGGCGGAATCGCCGGCGCGGTCGCGCTCGCCAAGGACGCCACCGACGTCAACGTCACGATCAGCGATGCCGACGGCAAGCCGCTCAAGACGATCGCGCTCGGCAAGCAGGCCGCCGGCGCGGTCGCGTTCGACTGGGACGGCAAGCTGGAGAACGGCGATGCCGCCGGTCCCGGCCCCTATTCCGTCAAGGTCGCCGCGCTCGCCGCAGGCGCCAAGGTCGATGCCGCACCGCTGGTCTGGGCGCCGGTCTCGACCGTGTCGATGGGCGCCGACGGCAAGCCCGCGCTCACCCTTCCTGGCATCGGCCAGATCTCGCTCGACGCCGTCTGGCAAGTCGGCTGACCCTCAAGGAGTAACACCATGTCCTTCTTCACTTCGCTCAGCGGTCTCCAGGCGGCCCAGACCGAGATGTCGACGATCTCGCACAACCTCGCCAACGTCTCGACCAACGGCTTCAAGCGCTCGACCACCCAGTTCGCCGACGTTATCGCCTCGACCTCGAACTCGAACCCGACCCAGATGGTCGGCTCGGGCACCGTGGTGAAGTCGGTTCGCCAGCAGTTCAGCCAGGGCGGCTTCACCCAATCGTCCTCGGCGCTCGACGTCGCGATCTCGGGCGAGGGGTTCTTCATCGTCAAGGGCAGCGACGCGAGCAACAACGTCTCGTTCACCCGCAACGGCAGCTTCCTCGTCGATTCGGACCGCTATGTCGTCGACGCGCAGGGCAACAAGCTGCAGGTCTATCCGGTCGACGGCTCGGGCGCGGTGGTCGCGACCGGCATCGCCTCGACGGTGAGCCTGCGCCTGCCGCAGATCAGCGGCAAGCCCGAGGCGACCGAGGATGTCAGCCTGTCACTCAACCTCAACGCCAATTCGGTGGTGCCGAAGGACGATGATCGCTGGACCGACGTGCCCTATGCCTTCGACCGGTTCGATCCGGCGACCTACAATCATTCGGCGCAGACCACGATCTACGACGCCAACGGCAACGCGCTGACGCTGACCACCTATTTCGTCCGCGAGACGACGCCGACCACCGCCGAGCCGACCAGCCAATGGACCGCTTATTCGTTCGTCGGCGACAAGCAGCTCAATTCGGGCACCGATCCCGACGTGATCGCGCCCATTCACATGACCTTCGATTCGACCGGCAAGCTCACTGCGCCCAGCGGCCCGACGCAGTTCCAGGGCTTCCTCGCGCCGGGTGCCACCACCGAACAGATGATCAACCTCGACTTCGGCGACGCGACCACTCAGGTCTATTCGCCGTTCAGCATCGATGCGAGCTCGCAGGACGGCTCGCCAGTCGGCCAGCTCGAAGGCGTGACGATCGGCGATGACGGCACGGTGCGCGCCAGCTTCTCGAACGGCGACAGCCAGGCGCTCGGCAAGGTGGTGCTCGCCAGCTTCTCCAACCCCACGGGCCTTCGCCAGCTCGGCAGCAGCACCTGGTCGGCCTCGGGCCTGTCGGGCGAGCCGCGGCTGGGCGAGCCGGGCTCGAACGGGTTCGGCGGGCTGATGGCGGGTGCGGTGGAGCGATCGAACGTCGACATCACCGAGGAGCTGGTCGGGTTGATCGCGGCGCAGCGCAATTTCCAGGCGAACGCCAAGGCGCTCGATACCGCGAGCCAGATCTCGCAGACGATCTTCAACATCCGCAGCTGACGCAGCGGCGGCTTCAACATCCGCAGCAGGTTAACGGGAACAAGGGACGTAAGGAATGGACCGCCTCGTCTACACAGCCATGTCGGGACTGCGCAGCCAGATGGCGGCGCAGTCGACGATCGCGAACAACATCGCGAACGCGTCGACGATCGGCTTTCGCGCCGAACGCGTCGATTTCGACCGGCTGGTGCTGACGGGCCAAGGGCTCGAGACGCGTCAGCTTGCATCGGAGGAAGTCAACGACTTCGACCGCCGCGCCGGCGCGATCGTCCATACCGCGCGGCCGCTCGACGTGGCGGTGACGTCGGATTCGTGGATCGCGGTGCAGGCCGCGGACGGCAGCGAAGCCTATACGAGGCGCGGCGACTTGTCCGTCGCGGCCTCGGGCGTGCTGGAAACCGGCGACGGTTTCCCGGTGATGGGGTCGGGGGGCCCCATCACCGTGCCGCCCCATCAATCGATCGCCATTGCCGAGGACGGCACCGTCTCGATAGTGCCGCTGGGCGGCGATCCGACCCAGCCGCAGGCGATCGACAAGATCAAGCTGGCCAGCCCCGCGGGCAGCCAGACCGCCAAGGGCCTCGACAACCTCCTCCACGTCAAGGGCGGCGGCGCGCTGCCCGAGGATCTCGACGCCAAGCTCCAATCGGGCTCGCTCGAGCAGTCGAACGTCAATCTTACCCAGGCGCTGGTCGACATGATCGAAAACCAGCGCAGCTACGAAGTGCAGGCGGGCCTGCTCAAGGAAGCCAAGACCATGGACGAGAGCGCCGCATCCCTAATGCGGATGCCCGCCTAATCGGAAGGATTTAGACGATGGGTTCCTCGGCAATGCACATCGCGCGCACCGGGCTCGACGCCCAGGACATGCGCATGCGCGTGATCTCGAACAACCTCGCCAACGTCAACACGACGGCGTTCAAGCGCGATCGCGCGTCCTTCCAGACGCTGGCCTATCAAGTGGTGACCGCGCCGGGCGCGCAGAGCACTGCCGAGACCAAATACGCCACCGGGCTCAACCTCGGCACCGGCGTACGCATCCAGGGCACTGCGCGCGTCGAGACCCAGGGAACGTTCCAGAATACCGGCGGGTCGCTCGACCTTGCGCTCGAAGGCGAAGGCTATTTCCAGGTCCAGCTGCCCGGCGGCCAGCTCGGCTACACCCGCGCGGGCAATTTCTCGCGCTCGGCCGAGGGCATGATGGTGACCAGCGACGGCTATCAGGTGATGCCGGGGATCACGATCCCCGAGGGCACCACCGGGATCACGATCGGCGCCGACGGCACCGTCTCGGCGCAGATCGCCGGCCAGACCGAGGCGAGCCAGCTCGGCCAGATCCAGGTCGCGACCTTCCCCAATCCGGGCGGGCTGCAGGCGACCGGCGACAATTTCCTGATCGAGACCACCGCCAGCGGCGCGGCGAGCCTCGGCGCCCCGGCCGAAGCCGGGCGTGCCAAGATCCGCCAGGGTGCGCTCGAAGCCTCCAACGTCAACGTCGTCGAGGAGCTGGTCGACATGATCGAGACCCAACGGGCGTACGAGGTCAATTCGAAGATGATCTCGGCGACCGACGAGATGCTCAAATATGTCAACCAGAACATCTGAGGGGGCGCTGATGAAGTTTCTCACCGGCCTCGCCACCGGCGCGCTGGCCGTCGCCGCGCTCGGCATGGGCGCGACGCCCGCCAAGGCGCAGTTCCTCGGCCTCGGCAAGAAGAAGGCGAAAGAGGACTTCTCCGCCACCTATCCCGCGCCCGCCCCCGTCGCCGCGCCCGCCAATGGCAGCATCTTCCAGGCGAGCGACGGCTATGCCGCGCTCTACGAAGGCATGCGCGCGCGCCGCGTCGGCGATCCGCTGACGATCGTCCTCGTCGAGCGGACCAGCGCGTCCAAGTCGGCGGGCACCAAGCTCGACAGCAATGGCGGTTTCTCGCTGACGCCGCCGACGACTGGCGCGCTGTCGCTATTCAAGGAGAGCGACGCCAGCGTCAGCAGCAAGCGCAACTTCACCGGCACCGGCACCGCCGACCAGGCCAATGCCTTGTCGGGCGAAATCAGCGTGACGGTGGCGGCGGTCTATCCGAACGGCACGATGCTGGTGCAGGGCCAGAAGCGCGTGACGCTCAACCGCGGCGACGAATTCGTCCAGATCAAGGGGCTGGTCCGCACCGCCGATATCGACGCGAACAATCGCGTCGCCTCGACCCGCGTCGCCGATGCCCGCATCGCCTATACCGGCAAGGGCGACGTCGCCCGCGCCAGCCGCCAGGGCTGGCTGAGCCGGTTCTTCCAGATGATCAGCCCGTTTTGAGAGGGGCCGCAGCCATGATCCATCGCATTCTGAAGGCCCTCCGCTTCCACCCGTTCGCCCTGAGCTTGTCGAAGGGCCGTTCTTCTTGCTCAGCGCGTGAGAAGAAAGAACAGTGCTTCGACAAGCTCAGCACGAACGGAGGAAGCGTGAGTCTCCCCTCCTGGCTCCCCTCCCTGCAAGGGAGGGGCCGGGGGTGGGTGGCCCCCCCCCCACGCCGGGGGCGGGGGCCCTTCGCGGACGCGGCCGGAGCTCGCTGCGCTCGCGACCCACCCCTAACCCCTCCCTTGCAGGGAGGGGAATCATGCTGGTCCTCCTTGCGATGCTCCCCATCGCCCCCGCGCAGGCTCAGCGCGTCAAGGATCTGGGCGGGTTCCAGGGCATCCGCACCAACCAGCTCACCGGCTACGGCATGGTCGTCGGCCTCCCCGGCACCGGCGACGACAATCTCGAATATACCGTCCAGTCGATGAAGGGCGTCGCCTCGCGCTTCGGCCTCCAGCTGCCGCCTGGCGTCAGCCCCGCGCTCAAGAACGCGGCGGTCGTCATGATCACCGCCGAGCTGCCGCCCTTCGCCAAGCCGGGGCAGAAGCTCGACATCACCGTCTCGTCGATGGGCAAGGCTAAGAGCCTGCGCGGCGGCACGCTGATCCTGACGCCGCTCCAGGGCGCCGACGGCCAGATCTACGCGATGGCGCAGGGCAATCTCGCCGTCGGCGGGCTCGGTGCGGACGGCGCCGACGGTTCCAGGATCGTCGTCAACACGCCCTCGAGCGGCCGCATCCCCGAAGGCGCCACCGTCGAACGCATGGTCGACACCGGCTTCGACCGCGCCCCCTTCCTCACCTTCAACCTCGCCCGCGCCGACTTCACCACCGCGCAGCGGGTTCAGGACGCGATCAACAGCCGCTTCGGCAGCGCCCGCGCCCGCGCGATCGACGGCGTCTCGATCGCAGTGCAGGCCCCCGCCGGCGCCGATGTCCGCGCCGAACTGATGGCCGAGATCGAAAACCTCACCGTCGACGCGGCCGAGGCCGCCGCCAAGGTGATCGTCAACGCGCGCACCGGCACCGTGGTGATCAACTCCGCCGTCCGGGTCAGCCCGGCCGCGGTCACGCATGGTAAACTCACCGTTCGGATCGATGAGGCCCAAAATGTCGTCCAGCCCCTGCCGTTTAGTAAAGGCGAGACGGTCACCGAGCAGCACAGCAGCGTGAACGTCGAGGAGGAGAAGAAGCCGATGTTCCTGATGCAGCCCGGGCCCAAGCTCGCCGACGTGGTCAAGGCGGTCAACGCGATCGGCGCGTCGCCGGCGGACCTCGTCGCGATCCTCGAGGCGCTCAAGGAAGCCGGCGCGCTCAAGGCCGAATTGGTGATCCTGTGACCGATGTCGCCGCCATCTCGAACCTGAGCAACGGCCTGTCGACGGACACGTCGCGGCTGGCCTCGAAGGACAATCTCGACGCCGCCGGCCAGCGCTTCGAGGCGATCTTCACCGGCATGATGCTCAAGTCGATGCGCGCGGCCAAGCTGGGCGACGGGCTGTTCGACAGCAAGGCGGGCGAGCAGTTCCGCGACATGCAGGACCAGCAGCTCGCGCAGAGCATGGCCGCGCACGCCCCGATCGGCATCGGCAAGGCGATGACCGAGTGCCTGGCCAAGGCTGCTTCTTCTTCGTTCCCCGGCGAAGGCCGGGGCCCAGCTGCAGCGTCGTCCGAGGCGCAGTCCACTCTTGGAGATGTCATCGAAACTGGGCCCCGGCCTTCGCCGGGGAACAACACCGCAAAGGCTAGCAGGAGCAACACGCCATGAGCGACATGCTCTCGATCGGTCTGTCGAGCCTCAAGGCGTATCAGACCGCGCTCACCACCGTGTCCGAGAATATCGCGAGCGCCGGCACCGCCGGCTATTCGCGCCGGACCACCGATATCCGCGAAGTCGTTGCGCCCGCCGGGATCACCACCGGCACTGCGCAGGGCATGGGCGTGGTGGCGCGTGGGCTGACTCGCGCCGCCGACATCTACAAGACCGCCGAAGTGCGCACCGCCACCGCCGATCTCGCCAAGACCGAGGCGGGGGCAACCTGGCTCCAGCGCGTCGAGGAATCGCTGACTGGCAGCAAGCTTGGCGACCGGCTGACCGGCTTCTTCAATTCTGCCAAGGCCGTCGCCGCCGACCCGGCCTCGCTGGCGCCGCGCGCCGCGATGATCGAGGCGGCGTCGAGCATCGCTTCCTCCTTCGCCGCTACCGGAGCCGCACTCGACGGCGCGGCGGCCGATCTCGACAAGAGCGCCGAGGCGGCGGCAACGCAGCTCAATTCGCTCGCCCGCTCGCTCGGCCGGGTCAATGCCGGGCTCGGGCGGCAGCAGGACGGCACCAGCGGCCAAGCGGCGCTGCTCGACGAGCGTGACCGGCTGCTCGAGGCGATGAGCGCGATCACCGACGTGTCGGCGACGACCGATCCCGCCGGGCGGGCGGTCGTCCGCGTCGGCGGCGTCGCCGGTCCCGTGCTCGTCCAGGGCGAGAATAGCGGCGCGATCACCTACAAGCGCAGCGACGAAGGCCTCGTCGCCTACACGCTGCATTTCCAGGGCGAGGGCAGCCCGGTATTCCCGAGCGGGGGCGTGCTCGCCGGCTTCGCCGAGGGTGCCGATCGGATCGCCGACGCGCTGGGCGAAGTGAACCGTCTCGCCACGGCGTTCGCCGAGGGCACCAACGCCGTGCAGGCCGCGGGCGAGGACCTCGACGGCAATCCCGGCGCGGCGATGTTCGCGGTCGGCGATCCGGCCTACAAGCTCAGCCTCGTGCTCGACGATCCGCGCGGCATCGCCGCCGCCGCGCCGGGCAAGGGCATCCGCGACAATGCAAACCTCGCCGGGCTCGACGCGCTGCGCGGCAGCGGTCGCTTCGAGGACACCATCGCCAGCGTGACCTCGGCCAACGCCGCCGCGCTCTCGGCACGCAAGTCGGTCGCCGAGGCGCAAACCGCGATGCGCGATTCTGCGGTTGCCGAGCGCACCGCCGCGACGGGGGTCAATGTCGACGAGGAGGCGGTCGACCTGATCCGCTTCCAGCAGGCGTACCAGGCGTCGAGCCGCGTGATCCAGATCGCGCGCGAGACGCTCAATTCCATCCTCGAGATCCGGTGAGGCTGACCATGCGCGTCGCGACTTCGCAGCTCTATAATCGTCCGGCGTCGCTGATGGCGCGGCTCACCGCCGATGCCGACCGGACCCAGATCCAGATCGCCACCGGCAAGAAACTGCTCGCGCCCTCGGACGATCCCGGCGCCTATCTGCGTCTGCAGGGGATCAGCCGCCAGACCGCCGACGACGGCGCCTATGCCGCCAATATCGGCATGGCGCAGGGGCTGCTCGCGCAGACCGACACCACGCTCGACAGCGTCGAGGCGCAGCTCACCCGCGCGCTGGAGCTCGCCACCCAGGCGGCGAACGGCACGCTCTCCGACACCAACCGCGCGGCGATCGGCAAGGAACTCGATTCGATCCGCGACACCCTGTTCGGCCTCGCCAACACCAAGGACGTGCGCGGCCAGCCCTTGTTCGGCGGCGCGAGCGGCGATGTCGCTTATGTGAAAGCCGCAGACGGATCGATCGCCTTTGCCGGCACCGGCGAACCTTCGGCGATCCCGATCGGCGAGGGCACCGGCGTGCAGGGCACGGTGACCGGCGTGCGCGCCTTCGCTTCGGGAGGGAGCGACATGTTCGCGGTTCTCGCCGACCTGGCCGCAGCACTGGAGACGGGTGGCGACGTCAAGGCGGCAGCCGATACCGCGCTCACCGGGATCAAGGGATCGCTCGAGAGCGTGACCCTGGCGCGGGCGTCGGCAGGCGCGCGCGCGGCGCGGCTCGAGCTCGACACCGACCGGCTGACCGCCGCCGGCGAGGCGCGCGAGGACGTGCGCTCGGCGCTCGAGGACACCGACGTGACCACGGCGGTCACCGAGCTCCAGAAGACGCTGACGATCCTCCAGGCGACCCAGGCGAGCTTCTCCAAGCTCTCGAGCCTGTCGTTGTTCGATTATCTCTGAGCGCGCGATTTTCCGCGCAAATCCACGGCGAAGCGGTCGTTTACCAGATGAGTGGCCGACCAACGGCACGGGGGGAAGTGTAGTCGCATGTTCGTGCTGATCGGCTTTGTCGTCCTGATCGCGATGGTGTTCGGCGGGTTCGTCATCACCGGTGGCGCGCTCGGACCCGTGCTCCACGCCTTGCCCCACGAGATGCTGATCATCGGCGGCGCCGCGATCGGCGCGCTGATCATCGGCAATTCGATGAAGGAGCTGAAGGCGCTGGGCGGCGGCTTCATGAAGGTCGTCAAGGGCCCGAAGTACAAGAAACAGGACTATCTCGACACGATCTTCCTCGTCTCCAAGCTGATGAAGATGCTGCGCACCGAGGGGCCGATCGCGCTCGAGCCGCATGTCGAGGACCCCAAATCCTCCGCGCTGTTCGCCGAATATCCCCGCCTGCTTGCCGACCACACGCTGATCAACCTGATCACCGACACGCTGCGTCTCGTCGTCGTCTCCTCGGGCACGCTCGACGTCCATGCGGTCGAGGAAGTGATGGATAACGCGATCAAGACGCATCACCACGAGGTGCAGGGCCCGCAGGCGACGCTCCAGGGCCTCGCCGACGCGCTGCCGGCGCTCGGCATCGTCGCGGCGGTGCTCGGCGTGGTCAAGACGATGGGCTCGATCGACAAGCCGCCGAGCATCCTCGGCGGGATGATCGGATCGGCGCTGGTCGGCACCTTTCTCGGCGTGCTGCTCGCCTACGGCATCGTCGGCCCGCTCGCGACCCGGCTCCAGCAGGTGATCGACGCCGACGCGGCGATCTACCACACGGTCAAGCAGATCATCATCGCGTCGCTCCACGGCCATCCGCAGCCCCTGGTGATCGAGGCGGCGCGCTCGGGCATCGCCCATGCCAACCAGCCGGGCTTCGGCGAAGTGTTCGACGGGCTCAGGGGGCGGTGAGCATCGCTCTTGCTTATTCCCCTCCCTGCAAGGGCGGGGTTACGGGT